>JAADCQ010000027.1 GCA_013154335.1 Methanopyri archaeon | reverse complement strand
GTCAGGAGGTACCTCCTCGAAGAACTAGAGGAAGGGGACAGGGTGGAACTCAACTACGCCTTCGTCCACGTCCCGGGCCGCGTCGTCAGGGTCGTCGGCAAGACCCTCCAGATAGAGGTCGAGTCCGAGGTCGCCCCCGGCATCAGGCGCTTCGACGTGGAGAGGGTCAGCGAGGAGATGCTCGAGCTCGTCCACGAGCCCGAAGACGGCGAGAAAATAATCATCACCGTGGTCGACGAGGACAGGGACTCGACGCCCATGGGCCTACTCTGACCTCCTCCTCGGCACCGGCACCACCGGGATCACCGGCAGCCCCGACGTGCCCCCCGACGTGGAACCCGTCGACGAAGTAGGTGTCTGGGTCGTCGCCGTCGGAACGCTCGGCAACGTCCCGTAGTACACGGCGGGATCGTAGAACGCCTCCAACGCCCTCATCGCGTACGCCGTCGCCCACGGTGACACCGGGTTCGGGGTCGCCGTCGTCGACGTCACCTGAACGCCCATCGCGGGCCACGGCCACCCCCCGTACCACGCCACGTTCTCCAGCGTCGAACACCATTGCTGGTTCATGAGCCACTGGATCGTCGCGTAGACGTTGTACTTCGAGTTCGGATCGAACAGCTCCTTCAACGGAACCTCACCGCCCGGGGTTTCCACCTCCACGTCCGTCGCTATACCGTAGTAGTACAGCTCGAGCAGCGCGTGGCTCAGCACGTTACCCGTCACCGTGGTCTCGGGCGAGTTCTGCGACTCCAGGTACTGCTCCGAGTACGCCCAAGCCGGACCGTACGCCGTCTCTATCGGGTTCCCGTACGAGTCCTTGATCGTGACCTGAACCCACGTTATCCCCGACTCACCCTCCTTGAACAACCACTGAACGGCCTTCTCGATGGCGCTCAGGATCCTGCTCTTGTCGAGCCCCAGCCCGAGCGCGTCGTCGTAGGCCGCCACCTTGACGAGCAGGTCGATGATGTACGCCTGCGTGTCGGGCGAGTACTCGCTGCACATCACGCCCGACTGGAAGGCCCCGTCCGACGTCTGCGTGTTCAGGATCCACTCGATACCCCTATCCAACGCCTGCTTGATCTTGTCCACGTCCTCCTGGCTCAGGCCCAGGTACTTCGCGTTCAACAGCGTGTAGAACAGCGCCCAGCACGCCATCTGCGTGTACCAACCGCTCGACGTCTGCGCCTCCGCCTTCGACGTGGACCACCCACCGTCGGACAGCTGGTTGTCCAGCAACCACCCGACGCCCGACTTGATGGCCTGGGCTATCTGATCGACGGTAACACCCTGGGGCAGCTGGATCTGCCCCTGCTCGTACTCCTGAAGCACCCTGTTCAGGAATATCACGGCCTCCGCCGTCTCGTTGGTACACGAGCCCGTGTGCGTGAACCCGTTGTACGTCCACGTGTAACCCCAACCTCCGTCCGACAGCTGGTTGTCCAGGACCCACTCTATGCACGCGTCCCTGACCTTCGGCCACTCCTCGGCGGGTAACGGGATCTCGTTCTCGTAGCTCTTCAGCACCGCGGGGTAACTGTCGGCCAGCAGACCCTCGGCCGCGGCCCTGTCCAACGTCGGGTAGGCCAACGCTATCGCGTGGAGCTCGTAGGCCAGCGCCGACCCCAGCTTCGTGGGATCCCAAAGGTGCTTGTCCGGCTCGTAGGGACCGCCCAGGGTCGTCGGGATGAACCAGTAGAAGGTACCCTGTTCTATGTGCCATCCCACCGCACTGCGCATCTTCTGGTAAACGTCCGTGCTAGTCCACGTGTCCGCGGAACACGCCCCGACGACCGCCCCCAACACCACCAGGGCGGTCACCGGGATCCGCAGGGTTTTTAACAACTTCAACACCCCCGTGTCATGGAACTACAATCGCGTTTAAGGCAAATACCTCCCGGTTTACCCGAGCCCAGGGGGTGAAAAGTTATCGTAAATAAAATCATAACCGCACTCCTCCTGACCGCCGCGGTCGCCGCCCTGCCGACCGCCGCCAGCGCCGACTACTACGTGACGCCAGGTACCACACCCGGAACCGGGGTGGAGACCAGCGACCAGATCGTCAGCGCCTACCAGGGGTACTACTTCGAGCACGAACCGCCCGCCGTGGCCAAGACCGAGATCAACTACGAGGACACCGTCTTCACGGCCTGGGAGACCAAGGACAACAAGATCTACGGCGCCGTCATCATCGAGGGCAAGCCCGCCACCTACAACGGCACCAACGAGACGTACTTCCAGATAGCCTCCAGCGGCACGACACCCGCCGCGGCGAGCGTGGCCGTCAACGGATCGACCTGGGGACTCATAGTCGCCTACGTGCAACCCACGGCGTCCGGCTCGACCGAGGGCTACGGAACCCTGTACGTGGAACCCGTGATACTCGACGTCGACACCAAGAACTGCACCGTATCCGCCACGCTCGGGACACCCGTCAAGGTCGCGGACAACGCCGCCTGCCCGTGGATAGTACCCGCGGGCAACGGCAAGTACTACCTCGTGTACGAGTCCTGGAACAACGGCACCTGCTCCATAGTCATGACGGAACTCGACGTCACGGCCAACCTGAGCTCGACACCCCCGAGCATCAACGTCACTGTCGCCAGCACCACCCCCGTGACCATCGTACCCAGTCAGACGGGCACGGACGTCTACATCCAACAGTACGCCTCGAAGTACCTGAGCTACTCGAACGGCAACCTAACGCTGAACTTCTCGAGCCTCAGCACGCCACCGACCAGCGTCAACATCGCCCTGTTCACGCCGTGGAACTCCCAGGTGCTCGGCCTGACGAACACGAGCACCAACCAGACCACCACGACGGTACAGGTCTCGCTCTCCAGCGGTCAGGGTAGCATAGGCGTCAGCACCACGCCCACCAACGGGGAGTACGAGTACGACATCACCGTCGGCACCACGAAGTACACGGTCACGACCGACGGCCTCGTGCAGCTAGGCCTCGACGTCGTGGACGTGCCCTACTCGTCCGGTCAACTGCAGACGCCGAGCTCTCCCAACACGGTGGGTAGCGCCCTCGGCGTCACCGTGACCAACAACAACGGCACCGTGACCGTCCAAGCCCCGTCCCAAACGGCCTACCTGTACGTCGTGATACCGACGTCCAACGGCACGGTCGCCGTCAAGGGAGTCGGCTCGATAACCTTCACGGTGAGCGGCGATCAGATCACCGTGGGCAGCAACAAGTACACCGCCACGGGCGAGGTCGTCGTGTACCTGGTCTGCGCCGACGTGGTCCCCGTGGCCGGGCCCGGCAAGTACGTGAGCTCATCCATGGGCAAGACCGTGAACGCCTACCTACACCCGAGGCCCGTGGCCACGCTGTTCACGTTCGAGAGCAACGGGCAGACGCTGAACGCCCTCCTAGTGGCCTACACGGACTACTCCGAGGCCTTCCCGAGCACCATGTGGGGCGACTGGTACGGCGACTTCATGAACGCCAGGGCCAAGGTCGCGGTCTTCGACCTGTCCACGGGCAAGCTCCTGTACACGTACGACCTACCGGGCGACGAGATGTACCTCTACGACTACCCGGTGACGTGCTGCGCCTACCCGTTCGTGTCCGGGGACCTGGTGGCGTGGATGTACGGCAGCCTGTGGGGCTCCATGACGGGCAACGTACCGGACATCTACGTGGCCGCGCTCCAGGCCGAGTACAACACGTCGACGTCCACCTGGTCGTTCAGCCTGGTGGGTGCCCAGCCCGCGCCGAGCGAGCTCTACACGCAGACCAACCCGTACGTCGCCATGATCGGCGAGGACAACGGCACGTACTACTACATGGTCGAGTACTCGGACAACATCGGCGGATTCGGATACGTTAACATTTCCTGCGCCACCGTGGCCGTGACCCTGGACACCACCACCGGGGCCGTGAACGGTGTCAAGGTCATGTACACGGGCCCGGTGACGACCTGCGAGCAGAACGACTACCAGTACTGCCCGGCCTTCGTGCTGTTCCCGGACCACGGTACCGTGTACTCGGTGTACTACGTGGGTGACACCGGGTACGGGGGCCACGCCAGGGGCGACGTGTACACCTGCGTCAACAAGCTGACCACGAGCCTGGGAGTCGTGGCCCAGGAACCGGCCATCGAGGTCGCCGAGCGCCTCTCCGCGGTCGAGAACCAGCTGACGTCCCAGGTATCGCAGATCGGCCAGGAACTTAACACGGTAGAAAACGACGTTAACAACCTTAAACAAACGGTGTCCTCGCTAGAAAACGATGTAAACGAGCTTAAGACCAACGTCAGCGACCTGCAGGAGAAGGTCAACAACCTTGAGAACAGGGGAGCCCCCGTGACGCCGATCGCGGTCGTCCTGGGGCTGACGGCGCTGGCCATGGTACTCCGCCGGCGCTGACGCCCCTCTCCCCCCGTACGTATCGTTTCGAATATCGGAACATTACCTCCGGGGGGCGAAGTCCGGGATTTGAGGCCTGGAACGACGCTCCTCATCGCGATCCTAACCCTGATGGCCCCGGCCACCGCCACGCACGTCACCGTGACGGTCTTCGGGAACGCGGCCGAGGGCCAGGACATCCAACAGGTACAGCGGGCCGTGTCGCAAGCCACCGGCCTCGACGTCACCGTCCACGTACACAACGTCCTCGTCAGCTGGAGCGACACCTTCTCCTCCGTCGACTACGGAACCCTGGCCCGCGACATCAAGGAATCCGACATCGTGGTACTCGACAACATGGGCCCCATGCCCACACCCTTCGTCCAAACGCTGTCCGACCTCGTCCTCGGAAAACCCATGGGCACCATGGCGGGCTTCCTCGGCGCCCTCTTCAAGCAGGGCAAGAAAGCCGTCGTCATGGTCACGGGAGAGGACCACGACTTCATCCTCGTCAGATCGAACAGGATCCCCAAGTCCAACATGCAGGCGGCGCTCGTCAACCTCTCCTTCCTCTTCAGGTTCACACCCACCCTGGAAGCACCCCTCGAGTTCCTACTATGGCTCGCCTACCCCCAGGTCCCGACCAGCGCCCTCGACATCAGCCGCGTCAAGGTCACCTTCGTCGCCATCTACGAGCCCGGCCGGGGATGGATCTACCCCGAGGTCTCCAGCGAACGGCTCAACGCCGAGTACCACCGGTGGCTCCTCGCCCTGGAGGGCAAGGCCAAGTGGAACGGACCCCTCTGGATACAGCTCCAAGGAGGGGTCTCGATACCCTCGTGGGCCATGTCGCTGGGCGACGCGTGCAAGCGCTTCATCGAGAACCTCCGCCTACCCTGGAAGAGACTCGTCGTCGTCCTGGGCTACGTGGACGAGCTCTACAAGGGAGAGAAGGGCTTCGTCGAGGCCGTCACCGACGCGATACGCAGCGCCCTCGACGAGGCCGGGTGGAAGGACGTCGGCGTCGTCGCGATACTCTGCGACGGAGCGGTGGTCAAACCCGTGGACGTGCTCGAGGCCCTCAAGAGATCCGGCCACGACATCGCGTGCGTCGTATCCCTCTGGGCCTTCACCATGGACTACCCCAAGATAGGCGCCTGGGCCCTCGCCGACGTGGACGCGCCCGTCATCAAGGTCGTGTACCCGTTCTGGGCCGACTACCTGGACGACCTCGACAGGTACCTCTACATGCCCATAGGCACCGATCAAGGCAACAGGATGGGAGCCTTCTTCGAATGGACCTACCAGGTCATGGGAGGACCCGAGAGGGAGGGCGCCTTCTGGTTCAAGATGTGCGCCCTCAAGATCCCGGGCGAGATGAAGCTCCTACCCCTCAAGTACATGCTCCAGGACCTAGGCCGCCTCGTCGTCGGCTACGTCGAACTGAGGTACGAGCCCAACGACAGGAAGAGGATAGCCTTCATCCTGTACGACTACCCACCGGGCAGGGGATCCATCGGGGCCTCGTACCTCGACGTGTTCGAATCGCTCGTCAGGATATTCGCCGCCATGGCCCAACAGGGCTACGACCTCGGCCCCGCCACCCCGGTGTTCCGACGCCTCGCCCAACTCTACCGCCAGAACCCCGAGCGGGCCGCCGAGATCCAACTCTTCCTGGCGCAGGTCCTCATGCAGGTGTCCGACCTCGTCCTCAAGAACATGGGCCCGTGGGCCCGCGGCGAGCTCAAACAGATGGCCGAGCTGTACGAGGGAGGCTCCGCCAAGGCCGAGTTCACGTTCAAGTACGGCGACCACACCTACCACGTCCAGGTCATCGTCGAGGACGGAAAGGTCGAGGTGAAAGGCGGTCCCCTCGGCGACTTCACGTTCTGCACGGTCTCAAAGGACCAACTCGTACCCGTCTCCACGCTCGAGGAGTGGTTCCGGGAGGACATCGAGGCCAGGATAGACTACCTCATCGACCTCCTGAAGCGGTACGGCGGACCCGACGCCCGACGCGCCGAGGAGTTCCTACGCTCCTGGCTCGAACAGGTCGAGAAGAAGTTCGGCCCCCCGAACGACAACCTCAACATCATGATAGTGGACCACAGGTACTACGTGATCCCCGCCGTGCACTTCGGCAACGTCCTCGTCGGACTCCAGCCCATCAGGGGCTGGTCGGGTAACCCCGACCTCGTCTACCACTCACCCCAACTCCCACCCAACTGGCAGTACATCTGCTTCTACGAGTGGCTCAGACACGTGTTCCACGCGAACGCCATCGTACACGTGGGAACCCACGGAACCCTCGAATGGCTACCCGGCCACCAGGTCGGCCTCATGAGCGAGGACTGGCCCCACCTCCTCCTACCCGACGTGCCCCACGTGTACCTGTACATCACGTCCAACCCCGGAGAGGCCATGGTCGCCAAGTACAGGTCCGGCCCCGAACTCCTCACCCACCTACCGCCCCCGTGGGACTACTTCAAGGACTTCGGCAAGTACGCGACCCTGCTCAGACTGGTACAATCGTACGAGAAAATGAGGTACAACACGGTCAAGAACGAGAAAGTGATGAAACAACTCGAGGAACAGATCATCGAGGAAGCCGCCAAGACCGGCGTCATCGAGGACGTCGTCTCCATGCTCGGGGGCGACACCCACCACCCCGAGGAATGGGCCCTACGACACTTCGACAGGTTCTTCGACACCCTCCACGAGTACCTCCTCAACCTCGCCTCCACCGAGGTCGCCTACGGCCTACACGTGTACGGCGAGATACCCCCCGAGAAAACCTGCGTCAGGGAGGCCGCCGAACTCGCCTTCCCCTCCGTCGCCCCCATCCTCGCCTACGCCCTCGGCTACATCCCCGACCACGACCCCGAGACCCTCACGGAATGGAGGAAACAACACCCCGCCGAGTTCCTCGAACTCAGGGACCGGGTGCTCCGCTGGGAGGAAACCCTACTCGAGGAACTGAAGGACCACCCCGACCTCCTCCACGAGCTCGAGGAGTACGCCGACCTACGCATCCGCGAGATCAAACTCGGCGACTACAGGCTCGCCGACAGGATCAACTCCCTCTGGAACAGGAAGATCAAGGAACCCCTGGCCGAACTGGCCGAGAAGGTCTTCCGAGAGGTCTTCGGCCGCCCACCCCACATGAGCCAACTAGACGAGACCAGGCTCATGGCCGAAGCCGCCGCCCGCCTCTTCGTCGAGTACCACAGGTACGTCCTGTCCGGGACCTGGGAACTCGACGACCTCCTCGCCGCCCTCGACGGCAAGTACGTGCCCCCCGGCATAGTGGGCGAACCCATGTGGTACCCCACCGCCGTACCCACCGGCGTCGAAGGCTACTTCCTCGACCCCTACCACATCCCCACGCCCGAGGCCTGGAGACTCGCCGTCCAACTCGTCGACAGGGAACTCGCCATGTACTACCAGAAGTACCACCGCTGGCCCGACTCCGTCGGCATCGTCCTTTGGGGCGTCCAGGAACTCTGCTCCGGCGGACTCGGCGTCGCCGAAGTCCTCTACTACCTAGGCGTCAAACCCGTCTGGGACCCCGACACCGGAAGGGTCGTAGGCGTCGAACTCATCCCCCTCCAAGACCTCAAGGTCAAGATCGACGGCAAGTGGATCAGGAGACCCAGGATCGACGTCGTGGTATGGGCCGCCCTCCACATGGAACCCGTCGTCAACCTCCTCGAGATGGCCTACTACCTCGTCTCACACCTCAACGAACCACCCCAATGGAACCACAGACGCGCCCACTACCTCCAGGTCTATCGCATGCTCATCCGAGAGGGCTACAAGCCCTCAGAGGCCGACATCCTCGCCTCCACCGGCTTCTTCGCCGAACCACCCGGCGTCTTCACCAACACCGGCGTCTCCGACACCTTCGAACACGCCTGGACCTCCGTCGCCACCGAAGACCTAGGCGTCGACGTCCAGGGCGGAAAGGCCTACACCGAGTTCCAGGAACACTTCCAACACGACTACAGGATCGCCCTCGAGAACAGGCTCGCCTACCTCTACGCCGTCGGCGTCAAGCTCATGACGGTGAAGATCGACGGCAAGACCACCGTCGTCGCCCTCAGAACCGGCAAAGGCCGCGAGTTCGTCGCCGTCCACGACGTCAACGTCTTCAGGTACCTCATGTCCACCGTCGACATGGTCACCCACTACATCGCCAACACCTGGGGCCTCCTCGACTGCGACGACTACTACGACTGGGTCGGAGGCATGGCCGCCTACGTCCGCATGCTCACCGGCAAAGAACCCGCCGTCTACATCGTCAACGCCGTCAACCCCGCCCAAGCCTACGTCACCGACCTCAAACAAGCCCTATGGATAGCCGCCAGAACCACCATCCTATCACCCTCCTGGATCCAAGCCATGCTCGCCCACGGCGACTACGGCTGGTCCAGGATCGAGAAACGACTCGAATACCTCGTATCCTGGGGAGCCACCCTACCCTCCCTCAGACCCCTCGTATCCCAAGCCCTCGTCCAAAGCGCACGCCTCATCCTCCACTACGTCCAAACCCACCCACCCGAGACCACCGCCGGCATCGCCGCCGCCGCGGCCCTCCTAGCCTGGTACGTCGAAGCCGCCAGGATAGGCATCGTCCAAACCACCGAAGCCCAAACCCTCGCCACCACCGCCCAGAACATCGCCAACGCCCTCGCCAACGCCGCCAACGGGAACCCGAACAACGCCACCGCCAACGGCGCCAACACCACCGCGAACAACCCCACCGGGAACGCCACCAACACCCCCACCAACAACGCCCAAGGCACCCAAGGCAAAGGCACCGCCAACACGACCGCCAAGATCCTCGGCCAGATCGCCTACGCCATGCTCAAGATGATGGCCAAGGTCGGACCCACCACCTGCCACCACACCTCCCCCAACCCCGCCCTCGTCGCCGAAGCCGTCCACCTATCCCTACTCGCCGGCTACAACCTCCAAGAAATCACCCAACTCGTCGTCAAAGTCGCCAAATGGTACGGCAAACTCGACGGCCCCACCTACCAGATCAAGGTCATAGAGTACACCGTCAAAGTCCTCCAACGCTACGCTCGAACCCACCCCACCCAGACCCACACCATCCGCCAGGCCATCGAACGCCTCGAAAAAGCCCTCTCCCAAGGCGCCGGCACCCCCACCCAAGCCCTCAAAGAAGCCCTCAAAGCCCTCAAGGAACTCCAGGAAACCCTCAGCCGAACCACCCCCACCACCCCCACTAGCACCCTCACCAACTCCCCCACCACCACGAACAACACCACCAACGGCAAGGGAGGCGCCGCCACCGCCACCACCCACGGCGCCTCACCCGGCCTCCCCACCGGCAAGGTAACCACCGGAACCACCTACATCTCCCTCACCGGAACCGGCAAACCCCTCACCACCAAAGGAGGAACCGCCACCCCCACCAACACCCACGCCGGCGCCACCTCCACCGGAACCACCGGCAACACCCGAGGAACCGGCGCCAACGCCAACAACCCCAACCACGGCGCCAAAGCCACCGCCCGAACCACCCCCTCCAACACCACCGCCTCACCCACACCCAGAACCGTCAGCATGAGAAGAGCCACCAACACCCCACCCTCACCCTCCGCCTCCGCCAAGGAGATCTGGCTCTGGGTCGCCGCCATGCTCACCACCACGATCATCACCTACACCTACCTCAGAAGAAGAACTACCCCCGGCCACCGCCCACCGAGGACCTCAACGACCTGGTCACTACCCTCGCCAACCCCCTGACCACACCCTCCACATCCTCCTCCGGCACCACCACCGTGTACGCCACACCCTCCAACGCCGAACACCCCACCAACGCCCCCTCCACACGCACCAACGAAGGATCCACACCACGCCCCACCACCGTCACCACCCCCACATCCTCCCTCAACCCCCAATCGTAACCCTCCAAACCGTCCAACGCCCCCGCCGCCGCCTCCGCATCATCCTCCGAAACCAAAACGTTCACGAACGGCTCAGACACCGCCGACGAAATCGCCAACACGTTAACACCCGCATCCCCCAACGCCGAAGTAATCCTACCAATAACCCCAGGCTCATCCACCATCTTAGCACCCCTAACCGTCAACAACACCACATCCAACCTATGAGCAACCACCTTAGGACCCGGAGGACTCCCCTCACACACCACCGTACCAACCCTACCCGTGAACGAATTCCCCACCCTAATCACAACACCCATATTCATCGCAGCCTCAACAGCCTTCGGATGCAACACCTCCGCACCCGACGCACCCGCGATCACAGCCTCCTCATAAGACAACCTAGGAACAACCTCCGCCTCCACCACACCAGGATCCGCAGTCATAATCCCATCAACATCCGTCCAAATAAAAGCATCAGAACCCAAAACCCCCGCCAACACCGCCGCCGTATAATCCGAACCACCCCTACCCAACGTCGTAACATAACCACCCACCGACCTACCTATAAACCCCGTAACCACCGGAACAACACCATCCTCCACCAACCCCTCCACCAAACCCCTCGTACCCTCCCACCTCACTATATCCGCGTTCCCCGGCTGATCACTCGTCACCAACCCGATATCCCACGAATCGAAAGCCCTCGCCTCCACACCCTCCGAACGCAGAAAAGCAGCCACAACCCTCGCCGCCACCCTCTCCCCCACCGACAACACCAAATCCCTCAACCTCGGATCCGGCCTCCCCAACTGCCGCAAGATCACCACCACACTCCTCAACAGATCCCCAACCTCCCCCAACACCTCCCGCACCTCACCATCCTCCGCCACACCCAACTCCTCCGCCCTCTCCTCGCACAACGACAACGGAACACCAGGATCCACCGCACCCCCCGACGCCGCCTCCACCACCAACCTCTCCAACTCATCCGTCACACCCGCGAACGCCGACACCACCAACACCACACCACCATCCTCCGCCACCCTCACCGCCGTACGCAGACCATCCACCGAAGACACCGACGTACCCCCGAACTTATGCACCTCCACCGCCAACACCGCGAACCCCTAATCGTTATGACAAACGTAACGATTCCCGGTTTGGCGCCGGGGCCGGGATTTGAACCCGGGCGGCCCATACGGGCCACGGGATTAGCAGTCCCGCGCCTTAGACCGGGCTCGGCCGCCCCGGCCCCCTCCAAACCCCGAAAAAACACGACCACCCCATAAAACCTTCGGTCCCACCACTCACAGAACCCCAGGCGGCGGCCTATAATCCCTCAACCCAGCCTCCGTCTCGCACCCGTGCAACATCATCCTATTGATCGTCCACCTCCTAGCACACACCTCATCGGACCCCGTCGCCAACGGGTAGTACTCGATAGTCTTCATGACCACGTCCCACTTGGTCGAGATCTCCGGATCCCGAACCCACCTCTCGAACCTCAACGTCAAGAACAAACCCACCGACATCGCCACCGGCGCCACCCACCCCACCCAGGACGGCACCACCCCCCACGCCGCCACCGCACCCGCGACCGCCCCCACCACCGCCGGCACCAACAACCTCGGATACGCGACCGTCGGAACCCCCGGCAACAACAACATCACATCGTGACCGTACGCTATCAAAAGCCACGTAGGCGACGCCTTACCCTGAAGCAAAGCGCCCCCCAACGCCCCCCAGGGCACAAGACAGCCCAGTAACAACATCCGCAGAGGAACACACCGATAGAGATCCGGCCTGAAGACCAACCGAGTGAGAGGCTCACTCGGGGTATTCTTGTACTCCTCCTCGATCCTCCGCCACCTCTCCTCCCGCGAAT
>JAADCQ010000066.1 GCA_013154335.1 Methanopyri archaeon | reverse complement strand
GCGGGTTTGAAGGTTTGCTACCACATAATGCCTGGACTCCCAGGCTCGAACCCGAAGCGGGACCTTAGGATGTTCAAAAGACTATTCAAAGACAAAAGATTCAAGCCAGACATGCTGAAAATATACCCATGCATGGTATTTGAAGGCACCAAACTTTATGATATGTGGAAACGAGGGGAGTATGAACCTTACGACGAAGAAACTGCTATTAAGGTGATAGCTGAGGCTAAAAGAAAGTACATTCCTGAGTATTGTAGGATAATGAGAGTTCAGAGAGATATCCCCGGTCACCTTGCCGCAGCTGGAATTAGGAAGACCAATCTTAGGCAATTAGTGCATGAGTATATGAAGGAGAGAGGATGGGAATGCAGATGTATTAGATGTAGGGAGGCGGGCCACAAAATGCGAAAAGGGGTTGACGTTGATCCAGAAAGGGCTGAGTTAAAGATTAGGGTAGAACGGACATGGCGGGGTGGATTGGATTACTTCCTTTCGTATGAAGATCCTGAAGCGGATGCCATCTTGGGTTACTTAAGGCTTAGAAAACCGACGGAAGAAGCCCATAGACCTGAGATAGATTCGGATACCGCTATAGTGAGAGAATTGAAGGTTGTTGGACCCCAAGTTCCTATAGGGGATAGGAGATCCGATGCCGTTCAGCACAGAGGATTCGGTGAAAGGCTTATGGAAAAAGCTGAGGAAATAGCGTCTTCAGAACTTGGAGCTGATAAAATAATAGTTATAAGTGCGATAGGAACAAGGGAATACTATAGAAGGCTAGGGTACGAAAGGGTCGGTCCGTACATGGGCAAGGAACTGAACTAATGGGACGGTATCATAAGTACGGGTACTCCCCTAACATGACTCTCTATGCGCCGCTGATACATGACGTCCTCGAATCCCGGTACGCTCGTTACACCGACCACGACAGCGTCAACACCCTTCTCCTCCGCCCACTCCATGACGTCCTTCGGTCCCTCGCCTCGGATCACCTTCAATTCCGCTCCCATCTCCTCGACCTCCTCCCTGAGGAGCTCCGCCTCCCACTCCATGAACCTCTCCAGCGCCCTTCCCATCTCCTCGTTGAGACCCTTGAACGCGCGTTCGTCTATCAGAAACACGGCGATCACATTATCGGCGTTCTCCAGCGCCCACCGCAGGGCTTTCATGGAGGATTCGGAACCGTCCACAAGGACCGCTAGGAGCCCGTAGCACGCCAAGTCGAGTCCCCCACGTAGACCCGTACGTCGGCCCATTTAACGGCTTGCAACACGTGGGCACACAGGACTTCACGTCTCTCGGTTTCCCAAGGTAGGTCGATGCCGTCCAAGGCCAGAGCGCCGAAGAGTTCTCCACCCTCGAGCGTCGGTAACCTGAACACCGAGGCCGGATCCACCGTTATTGCTCGTAAGGCTCGGGACGGGGGTAATCCCCTGAGCCAGGCGTATCTCGCCTCCTCGAAAGGATCTGGTTCCATGGTCATCCCGTTGTCGGTACCCAAGAGCAACCTCTGGGGTAGGCGCTTCAGCGTGTTGAAATCGGGCTCGCCGACACCGAAGTACGAGTTGGACCTGGGGCAAGCCACGATCACATCGACGTCGGACGAGAGTAAGGCATCGACGTCCCTCTCCGTCAACACGGTCAGGTGGATCAAACCCTCGGGATCGAGCAACTCGATGGCTCTCTCGACCTCGGTGGTCCCGTACCCGTTCAAACACCTCTTCACCGAGGATGGATCCTCGTTCGCGTGAACGTAGATCCTGAGCCCCGAGTCCCGGATGGCTTCCAAGACGTCGTCGGGGAGGTGAACGTCCGGCAACCCCACGTACTCGGTCACGTCCGCGAGGAGTTTCAACTCCTCCTCGACAACCTCTGGGTCCGGACGTGTAGGCCTCCCCATAGGTATGTAAGTGATGTTTTCAACGGCGTCGGCGGCCGAAAGGCCGATCCTTACCCCTTTCACACCGCCCTCCCTGAAATCCGCGACACCGATGCAACCGAAGCGTTTCGCCACCCTCAGAAACGACGCTATCGATGCTTCGAGTTCCCTCTCGGGGGTCTCCCTCATAAGGCGGTGCTTGAGCCCGTCGGGCGGTGCCACCACGTCGCGAAGGGTTTTCCCGAGACCGGCGTGCCTGAACGCCCAGTCGGCGGAGTGGACGTGTGGGTCGAACGGGGCCGGAAGGAGCACGTCGTGATCCGGGTCCCGTACGGCGTCCGGGGCCTCCTCGATCCGCTTGACGACACCTTCCTTCACTTCCACCAGCGCGTGTTCCACGGGCGTGAGTTTCTCACCCATCAAGGCCAGCCGGGCGGTTACCGTCGGCACATCCGGAGACCCCTCCTTCGCGTCTCCTCTTTGATCATGTCGATCAACTTCTCCGCCCTTTCGATGATGTGGTCCAACCTGACCGCCCTCCCTATCACGTCGTCCTCGGTGAAAAGGAACGTTAGGACGCCTATCACCCCGTTCCCCTGGTACACGGGGGCTCCGGCGTCACCGGGCATCGGGATGGCCGATTCCGGCATCGCCAGGTACACGTCCTTGGGCCCTACCCCCGTTACCTGTACGGGGTGCCACCTATCCCTGGTGTAAACGAACGCCCCACCCTCCCGCGGTTTCTCAACCGGTGTGATCTCGGACTCGTCGGGATCGGCCCAATAGTACGCGATCCCCGTGGTGGGATCCTTGAACGCGAACGTTATCTCCACCCCGTTGACGGTCAGTTC
The DNA here is from genome assembly GCA_013154335.1 of Methanopyri archaeon. GTDB lineage: Archaea > JAADCQ01 > Methanopyri > Methanopyrales > Methanopyraceae > Methanopyrus. The sequence continues at coordinate 9,700 of JAADCQ010000066.1, read as the reverse complement.
CTCCGGGGCACCGCCTTCCGGGTCCCAGGGTACCACGGCCATGGTCGCTCCCTCGACCTCGATCACCGCGCCTACCCTGAACCTTCGACCGTCCTTGGCCTCGGCGGGTTCCCCCATCTCCACCGCGGCCATGTTTACTCCCCACGACCTAGGGCCAGGTCAACGTCCTCGGCGGTTCGGGGACCTCACCGTACCTCTCCTCTATCTTCTTCAGCACGGGTTCGGGCCATCCCTCCGGTTCCATCCCCTTCTGGGCCAGGATCCCCACCACCCACCTGGTAAGCCCTATCCCAGCGCATCCCGTGAACAGGGTTCCTCCCGATTGGTGTTTTATACCGAAACCGTCGACGAAGTGTTCCCCGTGAACGTTGAACGATCCGACGGAAACCCACGAGTCCTCGTCTTCTCTGTCGCCCTTGAACGGTAAGTACACCTCGAACTCGTACGTTGGAACATCGGGGAGTTCTATGTCTCTATCCTCCAGGAGCCTGCCTTCCAGGTAGAAAGGATCGTCGGAAACGACTATCTTCCATTCCAGATCCAGCACATCGTCCGCGACCCTCTTGACGGCCTCCAGTAACTCCTCCCTGATTCTCTCCGCGTCCTCCGGCTCCGCCAACCATACGTGTTCTATACGCTGAAACTCGTTGACACGCTCCAACCCCTTGGCGGCTCCTCCCTCCCACCTGTAGGTCCATCCACTGCAGTCGAACAACTTGATCGGGAGGGAATCCTCGTCGACGACTTCACCGGCGAACAGTTGGTAGAACGGTTCGCACTGAGCCGGTGCGAGCACGTAGGCGGGATCCCTCAGCTTCTCGCGCAGTGAGGAGACGACATCATCGTCTAGATCGCCCCTGACGTACAGTTCCCTCTTGAAGTCGTCGAACAGCTCCGGGTCCCTTTTGGGTGGACTGACGTAGTACATACCATCGGGAAGTCCGTGAAGGTACCTCATCCTGAACATGATCTCCAGTGGGATGAGTTTCGGGAAGAGGGCTGGCTCGAACCCCAGGGGTAGGGTCACGTTCTCTAGGAAGATCTCTTTGAGGGCTTCCAGGAGAGCCGCCATGGGACCGGTGTATATCCACTGGCCCCTCCCCGGGAACTCCTTCACGTACCCAAGTTCTTTCGCCTTCTCGGTCACGTCCTCGTCGTGAGCGTGCTCTTTGGGCCCACTCTCGTCGATCACCGTGCCCGGTGGTACCTTGGTCACCCGGGTGGCGAGTTCTTCGCCCTCCTCAACGCTCCAAACGATAAGCCGGATGATCCTGTCTATCACGTGTCTCTTCAACACGTCATCCGTCACGTTTTCCATCTCAAACCTAACCACGTTCCCCTCGACGCTTAGGTGATCCACCATCGGTACGTACCCTACATCGTCTTCCGTCACACGTTCGTCGAACTCTATTTCAACGGTGTAACGCTCGATGATGACCCCTCTGACGCCGACGTGGTGTTCCCTTCCCAACCTTTCCGCTAGAGCCCTCCTGAGTCGCAACACGGCCTCGTGGGCCCTTACGTGGGAGCCCCCTTCGATCTCCATCGTCACTCGATCCTCTTCGACCTCGAAGGACGTGATCTCGGCCCCTTCTCCGCCTTCGGGAACGCCGCGTTTGAGGATGTCTTCGTTGGCCTCCTCCACGAATTCGGCCACTGTACCTTCGATCTCCTTCGGGTCCACGGGTTTCGACAGGGGGAAAGTCGCAACGGCCTTGGTCCTGACCTCGGGCACCGTTCCTTACCCCCGCGGCCGCCACCGACACCGTGGTTAAACGTCGGTCGGTCGTTCGTTAAGAGATTCGTAACGATACGTAGGGGAGTGGAGGGTCAGAGCGCGATCCTGCGCCTGTCCGCGTGTTCTTGCTTCTTGCCTTCCACGAACGAGTCGACGGGTGCCAAATACCCGGTCACCCTCGACCAGACCGTGCACCTCGAACCGCAGGCTGGACATTCCACGACGACGCCCTGGTACGTCCTCTGGCACCTATCGCAGACGGAGTAGTCCCGGGTGATCGCCATGAAGCCCACGGGATTCCTCTTGAGCAACCTGATCGTCAGCTTACCGAGGCTCTCGGGGTCCGTGTTCTCACCCAGCCATAGATGGGTGATGTGCCCGCCGGTGGTGAGGGGATGGAATTTGGACTCTATCTCAACCCTTTCGACCACGTCCACGTCCTCATCGTAGGGGATGTGACACGAGTTGGTGAGATACGGCCTCTCCTTGGTGCCCCTTACGAGGGCTTCCTTCCCGTACCTGCGGATGTACGATCGTGCGAGCCTTTCCGCCGCCGATTCCGCGGGTGACTGAACTACGGACCATCTCCTACCATCCTCCTCCCTGAACTCGTCTTTAACATCGTTGAGCGTTTTCAGGACGGTTTCGGCGAGCCTCATCGCCGACTCGTCCTCCCAGAACCCGTATCCCGTTATCAGCTCCACAGCCTCGGCCAATCCCACGAATCCTATGCTCCACGTGGTGTGTTCGTACCTGAAGTACGGCCCATTACCCTCAGGATCCCATGTCTGACATCCGTCATAGAGTCCATTTTCCATGCACTTCTTGACGCATTTCCATCTGGCTTCTAAAGCTCTTTTAACTAGTTCACAATGTTCAATAATTAGGTCAATAAATTTGTCTTCGTCACAACCTGCATCGTGAGCTAGCATAGGAAGATTGATGGTAACATACTCAAAGTTACCTGTCCTTATGGTGTCAAGTTCCCAGTCTCCTGTCCAATTGGTTGGGAGGCAAGTTCTACATCCCATGTAATTGACGTTGTCACCGACTATCTTCCTCCATTTGTCGTTTATCATATTAGCAAAGTAAACCGCTCCATTTTTTGATGCAACCTCAAACGCCAGCTCCAATACGTCTCTGTCGTACTTTGGTCTTACTTTTATTATAAGCTGGGGGAACTTCAGCGGGGCCCCCGAGGCGTCTCCCTCCAGTTGAACATCCAGTAGGGCCCTGGCGAACATCATCGCCTCCTCGACGTAGTCGCCGTATGTCCCGACGACCTTGCCGCCCGGTCCCACGGCCGGGGTTTCGGCTAGGAAGTCCGGGCACGTGAGTTCTATGTTGACGTTGGTGAAGGCCGGTTGTCCTCCCCGGGCCACCAGGTCCTGTGTGGCTTCGAACATCATTATCTGGGCCAGCTGTCTGACCTCCTCGTACGATAGTCTCTCCTCCGCGATGTACGGTGCCACCAGGAAGTTGATGAAATCCTGTCCTTGGCCTCCGGCGAAGAAGTTCTGGGACGTCATGAGCCATTTCAGGATGTGTAGGACGGCCACCTCAGCGTGCTTCGCCGGCTTGCTGACGCAGGTCAGCCTGCCTATCGGGTTCCTGGCGTAGAGCCCGTGTTTGAGCACGAGCCTGCAGTCGTGCTGGCAGCAGTTGGATCTGGTGAGGGCGTAGTCGAGGTCGTGGATGTGTATGCGGCCCTCGATGTGAGCCTTCGCGGTTTCTTCGTCCAGAACGTGTTCCAGGAACTTCCGCTTCTGGTAATCGTCCTGGATGAGCTTGGACACGACCTCAGGGGTGGGAAGCATGTTAGCGTTCCTGGCGGCCGCCACCGGATCCTTGAGGAGATCCGCTGACACCAACCCTCGGGTCCCCCGGTGACACGGGGCGGGACCCGATTTGACCGTTCCTCGAGTCTTTCCGCTCGGGTCTCGGTACGAACGTCCACGTTTCCTCTCGATCGGGTTGAAACCGATTTTGTATTTGTTAAAAAGGAGTTTTCAGTGGGGAAGACGAAGTGAACTTCGTACCGTTTGGGTGGTGCTCCGGGGAGGTGGCTCACCTTAGCATGTCGGCTAGCCATTCGAGTACTTCAAACCTTAGTCCTAAATCCAGGTTGGCCAACTTCAGTATCGATGAGGAGAACTCCTCACCCTTCTTCCTAACCAGTTTCCTGAACAACTTCAGGGCCTTCCTTTCCGACGCCAACGCCGTCCTCACGTACTCGCGCTCGAACTCCTCGGTCTCGGCGAAACCCGGCTCCTTCACGAGCTTTCCGACCAAATCGTCCCCTATCTTGGATAGCGACGTCATCCACCACGGTAGCAAGGCGGCCTCCAGCCAATCCACGTTGATAGCGACACCGTCGGCTTCTATCGAGATGCCCCTGACCGGATTGGGGTCGCCCGACGATGACACGGAGGCGCCGGCATCGGTGCGTTCCAGCGTCCACTCGACGGGGGCCGAGGTGCCGGACGTGGTGACGACGTCCTCCACCCAGAACATGACCAGGGAAGGGTCGGAAGACTCGACGGGTGGGTTGAGACACATCGCGAAGGCCAGGGACAGGGCCGTGGCGCACGCGGCTTCGAAAACCTCCTCTAGATCGCCGTCGAACCACACCGTCCCCGGGTTCGTCGGCCAAACTTCGACGTCGAACTCCTCCGTCACGGTCTCGGGCACCATGCTTAGATCTATCCTCCTGAGCAACCAGACGAACCTCGAGAGCGAGAACGGAACATCCCTCACAGCGGTGAATCTCCTGCCCTTCCACCAACCGTTCCACCTGTACAGACCGGCCCACCCCGTGACCTCGGCCGGTTCGCCCACTTCACCGGCCCACTCGCCGGACCTGTACAAGCGGGACCTATCCCTTAAGTACGGACCTTCCGAGGGGTCGAAAGGACCCATGACACCCACCTTCACGCCGGCTTCCTCCGAGAGATCGAGGATGTCCTCAGGATCCGCGGGTACGGGACCTTCCTCGGTCACCACCCCGAGACCCACGAACGCGGTGTCGGTGTGGAACAAAACCCCCCATTCCTCGAACTCGGCGGCGACGACTTCCGCCTCGCCGAAGGCCTCCACGACGAACAGCTCCGCACCGAACCTCTTCTCGGGCGCCAGACCCAACGGCTCCCTGAAGCAGAACCCTATCGCCCTTCTGTCCTCCAACCTGAGCTCGCGAGACGTCGGGGCGTCGAGAACGTCCGCCACTTCGTCGAGGACTTCCAACCAGTCCCCACGGTACCCCAGGCAGTGGAGTAAGGGGGCACACGCGCGGGCCGCGGTGGCGTGAACCAGGTCGGGATCGATCGCGTCCGCCTCGGCCAGGGCCTTAGCGACGGCCACGGAGACCTTACCGTGGGTCCCGAACCCCACGTCGCAGTGCTCGGGCTCGACGAAGGGCCTTCCACCTTTGAACCTGAAAGGCATCGCGGGTACCACGGCGTCGAGAGCCGAGTCCCTGAACCCGTCGAACAGCGAGAACGGGTCCTCGTACCTTTCCTCCAGGATCTCACAAGCGGTGTCCACGGGGTCTTTCACCTTGCCGCGGTAATGCAGGTAAACGGGGTCCGGGGTGAACGTCGGCCTGAACACGTGCTCGCCGGGCGTCGGATTCCTCCTCCTTGGATGACCTCTGAAGACGTCCACGAGTTCGAATCCCTCCGCCAACGTCGACACCCCACACCTAGGGTCGATGATGAGAGCACTACAGGCCGATCCATGACGATGGGTCGCTTCGCCGAGACCCTCCCCTACATAACGGTCAGGGTAAGGGGAGATCCTCCCTGGGAACGTCGACGAACACGACCTTGGGTTCCTTCTTCATCTCGAGCTCCCTCAAAGTCCTGTACACCTCGTCACCGTCGGCCTCCAACTCCACGACCTCGATCCCCAGGTCCCGTTCGAGAAATCCTTCCACATCACAGTCCACATCGACGCCCCGAACCTCCCCTACCTCCGCCTCCTGGAATTGTCGGACGAACCCCATCTCTCCGTTCCTCACGACCAAGCCCACGACCGGCAGTTCTTCCTCCGCCACGGTGACCCACTCCGACAACGAGTACAGGAACGCGTGATCACCCATGATCGCCAGGACGGGTTCCGGCACCCTGGAAGCCACACCGAGAGCCGCCGGTAACGAGAAGCCCACCGGGCAGTACCTTGAGGGGACGACGAGTTCCCAAGGCGTCGACACTTCCCCGGCCAGGATCGCTGTCGCCGTGACCTGACCCGAATCCACCACGGTCGGGCCTATCCAGGCTTTCCTCGCCGCCTTGACGATATCGAACGTCACGGTATCGAGCTCCGGAGGCCCTTCGGGCTTCTCAGGTTCCCAAGGGTCGGGATCCGCGTCCTCGAAGGCCTTCAGGAACTCGACCAGGTCACACGTGATGGACACGTCGACGTCGGTTAGGGGCCGCTCGTATCCCACGTGTACCAACGAAACATCGTCGGGTATGTTGGCCACGGTCCTCTCGGTGAGCCTCGCCCCCAGGGCCACCACGACGTCGGCCTCTTCCAGCAGACCGTCCGCCCAACCCCTCACGCCGATCATACCGTGGTTGAACGGTGAGTGCTCGGGAACAACTCCACGGCCTCTCAATGATTCCACCATGGGTACTCCCAGGTTCTTAGAAAGTTCCTCTAGAATCTCCGAGACGCCCGCCCACCTGCACCCACCCCCGATGAGGAACACCGTGCGGGAGCCTTCGACGAGGTCCAGGACGTCGCTCATAGACTTCGGATCCGGTCCCTCCCCGGGGCTTTCCTCCACGGCCTCGACCACGGTGTCGAGATCGTCGCTACCCGAGGTCTCGAATACCACCGGTCGGCACCTCACGAGGTCGACGGCGGCCTCCTCGGGATCCTCGGTTACCCTCGGTTTCACGCCGTCCGAGGTTATCGACGGTTTCAGGGCCTGGAACCCCGTTTCGTCCACGCTCCCGGTCATGACGAGCACCGGAACCCTGTCCGCCGCCGCCGAAGCGATCCCGTGAAGCGCCGCCCCTAGACCAGGTCCTCCCGTGACGAGGACGGACGCCGGTTCCACCGTGGCTTCCGCGGCCCCTTGGGCGGCCAACGCCGCGGTGTCGTCCCTAACGGTCCTGACGAGGTTCCCCTCCCTATGGAAGTCGGTGTAGGGACCGATCACGTCCCCTCCCGGCACCGAGAACACGGGCCGCATCCGGTAACCACTCGCCTTCATCGCTCCACCTCCTCCGCCAACTCGAGGTACTCCTGCAGCATGTGGGGGAACGAATGAGCCGGCATGAACCTGAGCCCCAGTTCACGGGCCCACCTTTCTATCCCCTCGTCCCCCGCGACGACCGCGGCGTCCAACTCCTTGGCCAGGAGAAGGACGTCGAGGTCGGGGGCACTGTCCAACGTCCCGTGCCTCACTATCTGCCTGTACTTGCGCCGGAACTTCCTCACGGTCTCACCGATAACCTCCCTGATGATCTTCTCGCGAGGAACGTCACCCTCCTCCCTACACATGATCTCGTAGGCCTCCAAGGCGGCCTCCCAGATGGCCTCCTCCGCCTTCTTCCTACCCCTATCCAACCTATCTCGCATGTCCTTGACGTAGGCCGTGAAGAGCCTCGCTGGAACCTTGATCTCGTACCTGTTAGGCGTCTTCTTGACCACCCACGTGTCTATCCTTTCGACGAGCTCCGGACAGTCGTTTCTCTCCAAGAACCCCTTGAGTTCCCTGTACACGGTGGGGTACGGGATGTAACAGCTGATGGCCAGCTTCATCCTCGCTTCCCCTATCATGTCGAGCAACTTGGAAACGGCCTCACAAAGATCACCGTCCCCTAGCGCCTTCACGACCCTCTGCTCCGTGAACGCCGTCGTGTCCAGTACAAACCTCTGCTTGTACATATACAGCCATCACTCCCCACGCCCGATAGGAACCACGACCAATTCGTCGTCAACGCTAGCTTTGAACGATACCCTCTCTCCACATACCTCACACATGACCACTTTTTCCTCGTCGTCCCCCGTTACTCGAAGGAACCTGTACGAGGGGTGCAACCACGGCTTTGTCTCCTCCCTAGCGAAGGCGTGGATCAGCCTAGCGAGGAGGTTAACGGGGTTGGATCTACCCGCGGGATCCGGAGGGACCACGTCCAGGTACAGGAAACCCCTGGCCGTCACGAACGCTACCGCCGTCACCTCTACCCCTCTGACGCGTCTGGTCGCTCTGTCGGATTCCAGGATCTCGACATCGTAACGCTCGGAAAAGCACCTCAGGGCCTCGTCCAGGTCCCTCTTCGTGCCGGTGGGCTCAAAATCCATGATGTCGAACGGATCACCTTCCACGAGGTGCCTACGCTCCGGTCGCTCGCCCGTTTCCCTCTCCGCCAGCCTGGCCCCGTGAGGCGTGAGCGTGTACACGGTGGAAGCCGTCCACGGGTCCCAAGTTATCGTGAGCACGGGTTTACCGTTGAGCAGAACCCGCTCGGCCCGGACGGGTCCCCTCATTCTCTCCACGAGCACCTCGTTCTCGGGTAGTACCACGCCCAGATGCGTGCCGCAAAGCCTCTCCAAGGCCGCCGCGTACTCTATCAGCTCACCGTCGGTGGGCTCTCGGACGGCTTCCAACCCGAGGCGACCCCCACCTCGTTAAGTTCTTCGAACCCCGCACGACCGAAACACGTTACCGTACGGAACACGGCCGACGATCGGGGTGTTTCGAACCATGGCGTCCGACAGGGAGCCTGGAGAACCGGCCGAGGACGAGAAGGAGAAGGGCCTGGTGGCTGTTAAATTCGCCGAGGAGATGCTCGGTGACGAGTTCGGAGAGCTCGTGAAGGAGTTCCACAAAAAGGCGTGGACCGAATCACCGCTCGATTCCAAGACGACACACCTGATAGCCCTAGCCTTGGCCGCCGCGGACGGGGACGAGACCCGGGTCAAGCTGATATCAAGGACCGCCAAGAACGTGGCGGGAGTCACCGACGAGGAGATCGCGGCCACCCTCGCCCTGGTCGCCTGGGTCGAGGGTATCTCCAAGATGGCCAAGGCTTGGGGCAACATCAAAGGAGGGGAGTGAAGCGACACCCCCTCCCCCTCCCGGTATTGTTACGAATATCGTAACGTTTCCCGGGGGTCCACCCTTGACGAAGACCGTGGTCGTGATACCGGGGGACGGGATAGGACGCGAGGTGATACCGGTGGCCGTGAAGGTCCTGAAGGCCGTAGCCCCGAACATCGAACTCGTGGAGGCCGAAGCCGGCCTGGAGACGTGGAAGAGAACGGGCGAGACGCTGCCCGAGGAGACCTTGGAGCTGTGCAGGGAGGCGGACGCGATCCTCTTCGGCGCCTGCACGACACCCGAGGACCCCTCCGCCGAGAGCCCCATAATAAGACTCAGAAGGGAACTGGACCTGTACGCGAACGTCAGACCCGCCAGATCCTGGCCGATCCCACGAAGACCGATCGAAGAAGACTTCGATTTCGTCATAGTGAGGGAGAACACGGAGGACCTCTACATCGGCTGCGAGTCCGAGGTCCACCCCGGCGTGACCGTGGCCATGAGGAAGATATCGGAGGAGGGTACGCGTCGGGTGGCGGAGGTGGCGTGTGACCTGGCGGAGGAGCGGGGTTCCGATCGCGTCACCGTCGTGCACAAGGCCAACGTGATGAAGCTCACGTGTGGGACCTTCAAGCGGGTCGCACGGGAAGTTATCGAATCGAGGGGCTTGGAGTTCGACGAGTGTTACGTGGACGCGGCGGCGTACAGGATGGTGATCGATCCGGGCTCCTTCGACGTGGTGCTGACCCCGAACATGTTCGGTGATATCCTCTCGGACGAGGCCGCCGGTCTGATGGGGAGCCTCGGGTTGGCCCCCAGTGGGAACGTTGGTGATGATCACGGGTTGTTCGAGCCGGTTCACGGTTCCGCGCCCGACATCGCGGGCAAGGGCATAGCAAACCCCATGG
>JAADCQ010000005.1 GCA_013154335.1 Methanopyri archaeon | reverse complement strand
CCGTGAACGTGCAACTGCCCGAGGAGGAGGGTGGTCTCGAGGCCAAGGCCTTCTTCATCGACACGGAGGGGACCCTCGTACCCAGGAGGATCGGGGAGATGGCCGAGGCGTTGGGCCTGGACCCCAGGACGACGATGTCCAACATCTACGTGGCGGAGGCGAGGAGCGTCGAGGAGCAGATGGCGGCCGCGGACGAGGCCTACAAGGTCTGCGAGAGGGACGATGTGGGTCTCGTGGTCGTGGATTCCCTCACGTACAACTTCCGCGCCGAGTACAAGAAGTTGAGCGACATAAGCGAGAGGCAGTCCCAACTCATGGAACACTTGAGGCAGCTGATGGATATAGCCAGGGACCACGACGTGGCCGTGGTGTTCACGAATCAGGTTCACGTGGACATCGAGGCGGCCGCCAGGGGTAGGGGTAGACGGTACGAGCCCGTGGGAGGTACCGTCGTCGCCCACCAGGCCACGCACAGGGTGTTCCTGAGGAGGGGTAAGGGGGAGATCAGGATAGCCAGGCTCGAGGACTCACCCTACCTGCCGCCCGGTGAGGCTCCCTTCAGGATAACCAGGGAGGGTATCAGGGACGTGGAGTGAACCCGTGGATCGGGATGAAGAAAGGCCCAATAGCCGAGGCGCTCGATGACGAGCTCCCGGTCCGATCGGACCTAGAGCTCTCCGCGCTGCTCGGCCTTGAACTCCCTGTGCTTCTCCGTCCACCTGACGCGTTTCGGGTCCCTGCCCAGCTCGAGCATGTTCCTCTCGCACTTGCTGGAGCAGAACCACAGTATGGTCCCGTCGTTCTTCACGTACATCTTGCCCGTACCGGGCTCGATGATTCTCCCACAGAAGTCGCACCTCCTGATCTCGGGCAAGACGAGTCACCCCGGGTTCAGTCGATGGGCCTGGCCTCCCTCTCCGTCTCCCTCAGCAGCAGTATGTCGCCCTCTCTGACCGGCCCCTTGACGTTCCTGGTGATGATCCTACCCTTGTCCGGGCCCTCGAGGATTCTCACCTTCACCTGCGTCACCTCTCCGGCCATACCCGTCCTACCTATCACGTCCACGACTTCGGCCGGCGTGGCGTCCTCGGTCGGATCGTACTCCGCCAACCTTCCTCACCCCGGGCGGCCGGGGGCCACCGGGTTCATATTACCTTAGCCCGACCTCAACTCCCTCATCCTACGGACCATCTTGACGGCCGCCTCGACGGCCCTCTTCGCGTATTTGACGCGCTCCTGCGCCTCGGCCCTCGTCATGCCGGGCCCGGAGATACCGAGGGCGACGGGTTTCCCGTACTCCAGCATGAGGTCCTCCAACTTCCTGAACACCTGCTGGGCTATCACCTGATCGTGGTCGGTGGCACCCTTGATTATGGCGCCTAGGGTCACGACGGCGTCGACGTCATCCCGCTCGAGGAGCTCCTTCACGGCGAGCGGCACCTCGAAGGAACCGGGGACCAGAACCTTCTCGACGACCTCGGCCCCCATGTCCCGAGCGTGCGTCTCGGCGAGTTTCTCCATGGGGTAAGTGATGTCCCTGTTGAACTCCGTGACGACCAGCGCCAGCCTGATCGTGTCGTCGGCCACGCGGACTCCCCCCTCGGCCGCCCGGACGACACGGACAAAACCTCTACGGTCCCGCGGGCCGCGGGGGATGTACGTTGAACGAGGAGGAGATGTTCCGTCGAGCCCGCGAACGTCTGGTCGAGAGGCTGAAGTCCCTCGGCTACATCCGGTCCGACCGCGTGGCCGAAGCCATGCTCAAGGTGCCGAGGCACGAGTTCGTCCCGGAACACCTCAGGGATAGGGCCTACGTGGACAGTCCACTCCCTATAGGTAAGGGACAGACCATCTCCGCCCCACACATGGTCGCTATGATGACGGAGCTTCTCGACCCGAGGCCCGGGCATAAGGTCCTGGAGGTGGGGGCGGGGTCCGGTTACCACGCGGCGGTCGTGGCGGAGTTGGTGAAACCCGACGGGAAGGTGATAACCGTGGAGAGGATACCCGAGCTGGCCGAGTTCGCCAGGGAGAACCTCAGGAGGACCGGGTACGACAAGTGGGTGGAAGTCGTAGTCGGGGACGGTACCCTCGGGTATCCCGAGGAGGCTCCCTATGACAGGATCCTCGTCACGGCCGGCGCCCCGGACGTCCCCCGCAGCCTGTTCGAGCAGCTGAAGCCTGGAGGTAGGATGGTGATCCCCGTGGGCGACCGTCACCTGCAGGAGCTATGGCTGATAAGGAAGACCGAGGACGGGAGGATGGTCCGGGAGAGACACGGCGGGTGCGCTTTCGTCCCGCTGATAGGGAAGGAAGGGTTCAGGGAGTGACCTAACCTACTTCGCCCCCGGATGACGAGACCGGCAGGAAGAGAACGTGATGATCGCGGACCCCGATCCCGACGGGGGTCATCGAGCTTGGCCGAACCCGAGGTGAAAGTGTACACGCGCGGTGAGATAGCCAAGGAACCCCACCGGGCCGAGGGCAAGTACGTCGAGGCCGTCGTCTCCCAGGTCAAGGAGGACGAGGGTATACTGCTCGAAGTGGGGCTACCCTTCGGGGTCTTCCTGCCCGCCGGGGCCATCAGGGCGGCGCTCGACTGGCCCGAGCCCGTGGACCTCGAACTGCTGTTCGTCCCTGGAGAGGAGCTGATCGTCAGGATAGAGGAGGTGGACCTCGAGAACAAGAAGGCCCGGGTTTGGATACCGGACTTCGAGGTCGAGAGGTTGAGGGCGCTGCTCGGGGAGGAACCTCCGACGCGGAGGATAGAGATAATGACGCGCGAGGAGTTCTTCGACATGATAGTCGAGGGCCTCAAAACGGCGGAGGTGAGGCCGTCCGATCACAGGTCGTTCAAGTACCTGGAACCGGGCGACACCCTCGTGTTCAAGAACTTCAAGGCTGGGACCATGAGGTACGCGGAGACCGTGGTGACGAACGTGGAGAAGGGACTCGATCCGAAGGAAGCCGCCGAGAGGTACCACGAGGAGGCGGGGTTCACGTCCCCGGAGGAGATGTTGGAAGCCCTCGAGGAGATGTACGGGGAACTCCCGGAGAAGGTCGACGTGGCCGAGTTCGAGTTCGTGAGGGAGTGGGAGGAATGAAGCCCGAGGAGATAGCCGAGAGGATAGCCGACGAGGTGGCGCCCAGGGTGGATTCGAACGTCGTCGACAGGGTCCTCGTGGCCCTCAGGCCCGGGACCGAGGACGATCCCTCCCCCATCCCGGAGCTCCTGGACCAGGGGAAGGACGTGTACGTGTTCTACGTGATACTGGTGGAGGCGGAGGACAGCGGCGCGGACAGGACCATCGTGGCCCCGGCTCACCTCGAGGCCATGGTGGTGGACCTGGCCGATTGGGCGAGGGAGGAGTTCGAGGACGCCGTGGTGTTACCGGCCGGCGTACTCTTCGCCTGGAAGGGGGGCTCCTACAGGAGGATGCTGAAGAAGCAGGGGGAGGATCCGAACGAGATGGTGATAGTCGAGCGGGAGGCCACCGGCGTGCCCCCCGAGGCTTAGAGGTCGTACACGTGCCCGTCCCTGGCCGCGACCGTGGTCACGCCGGTCCTCTTCTGCACCGAGTTGGCCTCCCTGCCCGGGCCCCTCTTGATCATCTTCATACCGAAGTGCGTCATGAACACCTTTCTGAGGTCCCTCGCTTCCTTCACGACCTCGACAAGGTCGGAGGTGCAGAGGTGGCCCCTGATCCTGTCGGAGCCGGGTCTGGTGACGTTGGCCACCAGGATCGTGGCGTCTTCGGCAGCGTCGATCACGAAACCACGGAGCTCGGTGTCGGAGGTGTAGTAGAGAAGATCGTCCTCGAGCTCCACCCTGAACCCGACGCCCGTGGGATCACCGTGGACGGTCGGGGTGGCCTCTAAGGTCACATCCCCGATCGTGAACGTGTCCCCGGGTTCCAGGGCCACGGTGGCCTCCGGGAGGGACCTGTGGTAATCGCTCAGGACCGGACCGAAGGACCCTTCCTCGCCCTTGTACCCCTCCACGGCGGACGCGCTACCGACGAAGTACCCACGGTTCTTTATCCCTCCACGGGTCATGGCCTCCACGACGACCTCGGCCTCCGTGTAGTGGTCGGGGTGAGCGTGACTGACCACCACGGCGTCGACGGCGGTCGTGGATCTACCCGCCAACCTCGTGGCCAGGAGGGCACCCGGGCCAGGATCGAAGTGAATGGAAACTTCCTCTGTTTCCAACCTGAATCCACCTGTCCTCCTGGTCTGGGTGATCATCGCGAACCTTCCTCCACCGGAACCGACGAAGAAGAGCACCGCTCCCCCTCGCCACGCGTCTAACGTTCTCTCGTCCTGCAGATCGAATACCCTGTCACGACCTCGACGTCCTTTCCTTTTACCTTCATTTCCCCGTCCTCCACGACCACGACGTCGCCCTCCTCGACCTTCTCCGGATCCTCCACGGCCATCACGACCTCCTCGCCCGGGCCGGCGATCACATCACCCATGTACCTAGCATCAACATCATCGTTCAACTTAACAACGATCCTCTTCTCAGGCGGATAATCCTCAACACCTTCACCTTCCTCCTCGGTACCCACCTTAACTATAACGCCAACCTCACCCTCATCGATAAGATCGTACGCTTCTCTGATGCCCTTGAGCATCTCATCAGCGAGCTTTCTCCTATGCTTCTTAAGCCTCTCTATATCCTCCTTAATAGCCTTTTGAAGTCTAGCCGGGGCCAGCGGATCCGCCACGCCCTCCACGTGGTAAACGTCGTACTCCTCGCTCACCAGGATGGTGTTCGAAGATACGTGATCGAAGAGATCGTCCATGGCATCGAGGAGGGAGTCTAAATCCACCGAGGAGGGGTCCCCGAACCTATCCTCGATGAACTCCAGCACCAGGTCCTTGACCACCGGAGGCCCTTCCACGATGAGCGCCATCCCACCGAAGTCCTTCGAGAGGACCTCCTCCCCCTCCATCTCCACTATCGCGTGGGCCCCGGGCGTGGCGTACACCCTGCGCCTCTTGACGCCCTTGGCCGAGCGTATACCGACCTCGCCGGCCACGACCTCGTCGTTCACCTTCCAGACCTTCTTCCTATCGTCGTGGAACTCCAGGTAGTAATCGTCCGGATCGATCCCCAGCTCCTCTTCCACGTACCTCTTGACCTCCTCCTCGGAGGAGAACTCGCCCCGGTACAGGAGCTCCTCCAGCTCCTTCCTCTTCTCCTCGTCCATCCTGACCACCAGGGTCCTCCTATCCCCGGCGGCCAGCGCGCCGTCCTTACCCGCGTAGGCCAGAACCAACGTCATGACACGTACACCCCGGTGAACCCGTGTTGAGAAAACCTGAAATCAGATTCGGTAAGGACCGAACCGATCACACGTGAACGTACACGCACGCGTCCACGTTCTCCAGGTGCCTCTCGGCGGCCCTCTTACACTCGAGCATCACGGACGTGGGGGTGTACCCGAGGTCTACCGACAGGTAGTGCGGAACGTGCTGTAACAACCTGTACGGTATACGCTCGTCTATCGAGGCCAGGAACTCGGCCACGGCCTCGACCTCCTCGGGGGTCACGTACCCGGGCACGATCAGGGTACTCGGCCTCAAGATCGGAGGATCCTCACGCGCGAACTCCTCCCCGACGATCTCGAGGTGCTTGAACGTGTACTCCGGTGAGGAACCCGTCAAGGCCTCGTACACCTCTGGATTGTACGCCTTAACGTCCGTGTTGAACCCGCCCCCGGACTCGTAACATATCTCCGCCACACGGCGGCACAGGGATGGGTTCATGCTGCCGTTCGTCTCCAAGCATACCCTAACACCGGCTTCCTCGAACCGTTCCCCCACTTCCAAGACCTGATCGAGGTGCGGCACGGGGTCCCCACCGAAGAAACAGACGCACGTTACGTCCGGATCCGTCATCCTGGACAGCAGATCCTCCGGCTTGATCTCACCTCGAGTCGTCCAGTGCTCGTGATTCTGACAGAAGAAACAGTGGTGCGTGCAGCCCCCGTAGAACACGGCCAGGTTGTACCTACCCCTCTCGGGACCCTCGGTGTCCGTGAACCTCGGGTAGCCCGCGGAGGTGGCCCCGGGGCACACCCACGCTCCGACGCAGTTGGTCGGGTGGGGGTCCAGGTAGAACGATCCCCTATGCTCGACCACGAGCCGTCCACCCTCGTTCCGGACCACCCCGCAGAAACCGACGCCTCCCTCCGGGATCCTGCATCCGTTCACGCACCTATCGCATTTGACACCGTTCGAGGGGGGCTCCGGGGGCAAACCGAGGTCCTTCCTCGCCTCAGCGTGGGCCTTCCTGACGATCGGGAGGGCCCTATCGGGGTCCTTCAGCAGGCAATCCCTACACACCTTCAAGAAGGAGGATACACCGGGGCGCCCACATAGGACGCACTCCGTCATCCCTCGTTTTCCTCCCCGGACTCCGCCAACACGTGCCCCACGAGCTTAACGTCCACGTCCACGTCGTCGCCCAGCTCGTGCTGCAGCATGGCCTTCACCTGCTCGACTATGAACAGGGCCGAGGGGCAGAACGGGTTCGTGGGCCTTATCACGACCTTCACGCTGTCGTCGTCGGTCTTGACGTCCTCCACGAGGCCCATCGATACGATGTCCAACCCGGTGTGAGGATCGGCCACCTTCCTGAGGACTTCTTCCACCTCCTCTCGGGTCGGCATCGGGATCACACCCTCTTCAGGACTTTCCTGGCCCACGAGGCGGCCTTCTCCAGGTCCCTCTCGTCGGGTCTCCCGCGGGCCAGGAAGGGAACCACGGGGTGACGACCCTTGACCTTTAATTCCCCTAGTACCTCCCCACCGTCCCTCTCGATCCTCTCCCTCATCCACCGTAGCGTTTTCCCCGGGTACAGGGAGTACGTGCAGAACACCGCGGCCTTCACGCCGTCCCAGTCGTTCTCCTTGATGAACCGCATCACGGGCTTGGCGGGCTTGAAAGCGTGGACCGGGGTGCCCACGAACACGGGCTCCCCCTCGACGAGATCCTCGGCCCCGGTCTCGATCCTCTTCATGGACCCGTCGGTGGCCTCGCACACGGCCCTCGCTACCTTCTCCGTGTTCCCGGTCTCGGAGTAGTAGAACACGACGGGCCTCAACCTTCATCGTCCCCGTCGGGAGGGGGCATATCCACGTCTTTCTTCAATTCCCTGTACAACTCGGTAACCTCCGATTGATAGTCGGTACGGTCCAGCGCAACCTCGTCCATGCGCTTTTCCAGCTCCCTCGTGGTCTCCTCCGACACGAACCTCTCGTACCTTGAACTGAGGTAATCGTGAACGGCCCTACCCAACATCGTGGGAACGACCCATCTCCTTCTAGGAACCTCGTAAACGTAACCCCTACGGAACAACTTCTCCACTATCTGAGCGTACGTGCTCGGTCTGCCCAACCCCCTCTCCTTCATATCCTGAACGAGCTCCGACTGGTCGTACGGGTAGACGTCGTGCCTCTCTATCACGGCCACCTCAAGCACGTCCAACTCGTCTCCT
The DNA here is from genome assembly GCA_013154335.1 of Methanopyri archaeon. GTDB lineage: Archaea > JAADCQ01 > Methanopyri > Methanopyrales > Methanopyraceae > Methanopyrus. The sequence continues at coordinate 5,233 of JAADCQ010000005.1, read as the reverse complement.
TCCTCCAATTCTGGTACCCTTCTGATTCCGTAAGCCGGTAGATCGTACTCGGTCAGAACCTTGGTGAAACCCTCCTCAACGATGTCTACAACGCCCTCCAACTCGACCTTGGCCACCTTAACACCGTCCACCTCGAACACGACCTCGGCGACCTGCCACTCCACCACGGCCGGTTTCATCTGGCTGGCCATGAACCTCCTGAATATCAAATCGTACAGGCGCAGGTGATCACCGGTGATCCTGAGGGTGGTCCTGAACGTGCCTTCACGCACCGCCCTGGCGAGCTCGTCGGCGTCCAGCGGCCTGGTCGGTCTGATGCACTCGTGAGCCCCCTCCACGTGCTCCGACTCCGGCTCCCACGTCCTGGGCACGAAATCGTCGGGATCGAACCTCGAGGAGATGTACTCCCGGGCTATCCTCTTACCCTCGTCCGAGACGCGCGTCGAGTCGGTCCTGTGGTAGGTTATCACGCCGCCCTCGAAGAGATCCTGCGCCAACCTCATGACGCGCTCCGTGGACGCCCTGAGCCTCCTCGTCGCGACCTGAAGCATGGAGCCCGTCTCGAACGGCGGGAGGGGATTCACCTCCCTCCTCTCGCGTTTCACGCCCTCGACCTCGGCCTTGGACCCCTCGAGGGCCCTGAACGTGGCCTCGGCCACGGCACGGTGCTTAACCTTCAGACCCATCCTCGTCCCCCCTGAAATCCAGGTGCAGCCTCGAGGGAGCGGGCCCGTCGTCCCCCAGGTACTTGCCCTCGTACCACCCTTCGGGCTCGCTGCTGAGCCTGTGGAAAACTATCTGGACGACCCTCATACCGGGCTTGAGCTTCACGGGCATGGGGTTGAAGTTCACGAGCTCCAGCGTCAGGCGCCCCCTCCACCCCGGGTCCACGTAACCGGCCTCCACGTGTACCTGGATCCCGAGCCTCCCGAGCGACGACCTCCCGTGGAGGACCGCCGTGAGGTCGGGGGCGTTCAGTTCGACCCTCTCCAGCGTCGACGCCAGCACGAGTTCCCCGGGGTTGATCACGAACTCCTCGTCCTCCGACAACACCACCTTCTCCGTGTTCTCGGCGGCGTCGACCGTCGGGTCTATGCACGACTTGTGCAACGTTTTGAAGACGACGAACTCGTTGCCCAGCCTCAGGTCCAAACTGGCCGGGCCGAGGGCCTCCTCCAGGTACTCGTCGTCCAACGGCTCGATCACTATGTCCCCTCTCTCCAACGCCTTCAGGATATCCCTGTCCGAGAGCACGGTCAAACCGCGCGTCCCCCGGAGGCCGGGGAGGGCCGAACTACAAGTTCCGAGCGGTGGGGAGGGCCTTGAACGTGGACCCCGGGTACCTGAACTTCCTGAAGACGCTGGCGCTATCGGCCGCCGTGGGTATGCTCATAGGGGTGGAGCGCGAGCACGTGCACCCGGAGAAGCGGGTCGCGGGTTTCAGGACGTTCACCCTGACCGGCATCCTCGGGGGCCTCACCACCTACACCGTGGCGGGATGCCCGCTCGAACTCCCGACGACCCTGGCCGCGGGCACCGTGGCCCTCGTGGTCCTTCTGTACGCCATGAGGGCTTACACGGGCAGATCCCTCGGGCTGGCCACGCCCACGGCCCTCCTCGTGACCTACGCCGCCGGGGGACTCATAGGGGCCGGGAGGGTTCAGGAGGGGGCGACCCTGGCCGTCGTCACCGCCGTGCTCCTCCTCTCCAGGAGCAGGATCCATCCTGTGCTGAGGAGGCTATCGGACAAGGACGTGCTCGACGCGGTCACGGTCTTCGCCCTCGCGGCCCTCGCCTACCCGCTCTGTCCGCCCCGTCCCGTGGACCCCTGGGGCGTCCTGAACCTCAGGAAGGTGATAGAGACCGTGCTCCTCGTCCTGGCGGTCACCGCCCTGGGTTACCTCGGGATGAGAACGTCCGTCAAGGGAGGCGTCCTTACCACGTCGGTGGTCGGTGGTTTCGTCAGCAGCTCGGTCACAACGGCGACCGTAGCGGCGAGGTTCAAGGACGTCCCCCAGGTACCCGCCACCGTCACGCCCGCGGCCACGTCCGTGGCGCTTCTCCGTAACCTGGCCCTGGTCGCGGCCGTGTCCGGGGATATCACGGTCGTGAAGAAGACGGCTCACGTGACGTTACCGGCGGCGATCGTAGGGCTCGCGACCGCTGTCCACGTGTCCAGGAACATGGACGTGGACGAGGAACACCTGAGACGGGCCGTGGGTAAACGGATCCGATCCCCGCTGTCGCTCAAGCCGGCCGCCAAGCTGGGTCTGCTCATAGCCGGGTTCTCGACGTTCCTCAAGATCGGTCAGTTGCTCGCGGGCAGGGCCGGGTTGATCGTCGGTGTGATAGCGGGATCGCTGGCCAGCAGCAACGCGATGAGCATCAGCCTCGCCTACATGGTCGACTCGGGCGCCCTGGACCCGAACACCGCCGGTACGCTCGTGGCGCTGGCTTCCCTGGAGGCCGTTCTTGTCAAGTACCTCTGGACTGGGGTGTTCGGCGGGTTGACCGTGTTGGAGCGTACCTACAGGACGCTGCTACCGCAGACCGTAGCGGGGGCCGTCGGGCTCGCGGTCACGTTGATCACGGACCCCGGCTGAAACCCTTCGCGGTATCGTTATGATGTTTGTAACGATTCCCGGTTTGGTGGGCCCGCCGGGATTTGAACCCGGGACCACCGGCTCGTAAGGCCGGCGTTCTGCCGGGCTGAACTGCGGGCCCGCCCGGCTCCCCGTGCCGGGTTCAAACACGGGCGGTATTTAATCGTTACGGTTCTCTGGGCCCCGTCCGAGATCTCTATAACTTCCGGCAAGCGGAGGGGGCGAGGGGTAGGTAAAGGTGGTGGTAGTGGCCGCCGGCGGCTGCGGGTGCAAGTTCGCCAACAGGTACCCCGGCGACGACGTGATCTGCGTGGGCAGTTCCCTGGACCTATCGTACCTCGAAAGGGACGACGTACCCAGGATAAGGGTCGAAGCCGGATCACCCACGGGGGCCCATAGAGACCACACCAGGGCCTTCAAGCAGCTGAAAGAGGTCGACGAGAACAGGGAGAAGATCGACAAGGTCCTTTCGCTCGCGCGCGACATGGTGAGGAAGCGCAAGAGGGTCCCGGTGGTCGCCTTCGGTCTCGGAGGGGCTGTCGGTCTCGCCATGGCCAGGCTGATAGCCGACCACGTCCCCTGCATATGGGCCATGGTCCTACCGGCACCCAACGAGCCCGAGGCCGCCCTGGGCGAGGAGAAGTTCGAGTTCCTCATGAGGGCCAGGAGCTCCGAACGATGCCTCGTCGTGGCGAGATCCAGCAGGTACCCGGAGGACAAGGAGACCTTCGACGGACTGGCCGCGGACCTGGTCTCACTACCCAGGGACCTGGACCTCGTGCAGAACTGGGCCAAAATGGACGCCCACAGGCTCGACGGAAAGGTCATGTCCCTGGACAAGATCAGGAACACCATCAGCATGTACGCGGAGAGGGCCAGGGCCGAGGGAGTCGTCGTCGAGGACGAGGAGGTCAAGCAGATGATAGAGAAACTGGCGGAAGAGGAGGGAGAAGAGGAGACCGAGGACTGGATCAAGAGGATCGGCGTCTGACACCCTCCCAGTACCTGGCGTGGTACCGGGCCACCTTCCGAACCGTCCTGACGCCCTCCGGGTTCTCCTCAGGGGGATCCACCGGCTCCTCCACCGTCGTCGGGATCCCCGCCAACGCCGCGATCACGGCCAGGTTTGTGTAGGGCAACCCTAGTTCTATCGAGTACCCGCCCTCCAACACGGCCACGGGACCACGGGCGCCCGTCTCCGACGCCAACTCCACGGTTTTTTCCATCATCTTACCGTAACCCTCCGCCGTAACCGCCAGGGCCGTGAGAGGATCCGAGAAGTGACAGTCCTGCCCCGCCGATACCAGGATGAGATCGGGCTCGAACTCCTCGACCACCGGCCTGACGATGACGTCGAAGGCCTCGGAGTAGGCCCTATCCCCGGAGGCCGGTGGCAACGGCACGTTGACGGTGTAACCCTCCCCCGGCCCCATCCCGACCTCGTCCGGGAACCCCGTCCCCGGGTACAGGGTCCTACCGTCCTGGTGGATTGAAACGTACAGGACGTCGTCCCTGTGATAGAACACGTCCTGGGTCCCGTCCCCGTGATGAGCGTCCCAATCCAAGATCGCCACCGAGCTCAAACCCAACACCTTGATCGCGTACTCCGCGGCGACGGCGACGTTGTTGAAGTAGCAGAACCCCGCCCCCTTGGACACCGAAGCGTGGTGCCCGGGTGGCCTCACGAGGGCGAAGGCCGTCTCGTACCGCCCCTTCACCACCTCCTCAACGGCCTTCACCGCGCCTCCCACGGCCAGGAGCGCGATCTCGTAGGTCCCCGGAGAAACGTAGGTGTCCGGGTCGAGGGAACCACCCCCACCCTCGCTCAGCCTCCTGACAAGCTCCACGTAGTCCGGATCGTGGACCAACTCGACGACCTCCCTGTCCGCCGGATCCGCCCCCTCCATCTCCACCCCCTCGACCACGTGGGGGATACCCTCCTCCTCGAGACGATCGATGGTGTACGAGAGCCGCTCCCTCCTCTCCGGGTGGGTCGGATGCTGCTCGTGCTCGAGGTACTCCTCCCTGAATATCAGGAGCGTCTTCCTCTCCGCTTCCCACAAATCCCGCCGACCCCCACGATCACGGCCGCCGCCACCGCGAAGGCCCCGGTTATCTCGAAGACAGCGGGCAGGGACAGCGCCACCGCGTAACCGGCGGCGGAACCCGCTATCCTCCCGGTGGCCATCACCGAACCCCACCAACCCATGCGCCCGGCAGTGCCTTCGCCCGACGTGGCGGCCATCTTCATGGAAGCCGGTTGGGATAGACCGTACCCCAGGGCACCGGCGCAGAGGAGGGCGGCGACGAGGATGGGGTTCCCCGCGTACGGGCACAGCGCCAGCGTGATCCCTGCCAGCGCGGATCCTAGCGCGGCGACCGCTCGAGGGTTCAACCTGTCGGCCAGGTGACCGCACGGGGCCTGGGAGAACACCGCCACGGCGTTCCTGGCGGCCAGGACGAGGCCTATTGTGCCCGGACCTGCGCCCATGGACTTCAACAGGAGCGGGACGAAGAACTCGATGGTGGGCTGAAGGGCGGCCGTGGCGGCGGCCGGCAGGGAAGCCACGAGCAACGGGAGATCAGGGAGTTCCGGTAGGTACCCCGACGGTCTCCCACCCGGTCTCTCT
>JAADCQ010000004.1 GCA_013154335.1 Methanopyri archaeon | reverse complement strand
TGGGAGCTCTTGCTGGAGTTCATATCGAAGGGGTCGGAGAGGAAGGATTTCGTGATGGCTATGGAGACGTTGTGGAGGTACAGGGGGTTGGACTCGTATCTCTTGAGGCATCACGGTCTTCCTGGGGCTCTGGTCGGTGATCTCAGGGAGATAGTGGGTAACGCTATGCGCCCTACGGGTGGTGGTCCCTACGGGCTCGATATGAACGAGGAGCACGTGAGGGAGATGAAGGAGGGATGTTTGAAGTTGGCGAAGGACGCGCGTAGGTTGGGCATCGAGCCGTCGTCGGTCGGTGTGGGCTTGGGGGTGGAGTTGAGGTTCCTTTGGATGGCGGCGACCGTTGGGTTCGATTCGCTCATCTGGGAGGCTTAGGTGGTATCCTTCCCTCTCTCTCGAACATCGTCGGTTTCTTGTCGGGGATCTTCATCACGGGGGCTTTGCCCAGGAGGCCTCCCATTTCGAATTCGTCGCCCGGCTTCTTGCCTGGGGCTAGGATCACGCGGACCCCCGTGGGTTTTCCGGTGGCGACGCCTATCGCGGCTTCGTCCGCTATGAGGCCGGCCACGGTTTCCACCGGGGTGTCGCCGGGTAGGACGATCATGTCGAGTCCTACGGAGCATACCGCGGTCATGGCCTCGAGTTTCTCCAGGGTTAGCGTTCCGGCGGCGGCTCTTGCCATCCCGGCGTCCTCGCTGACTGGTACGAAGGCCTCGCTGTACCCGCCGTGCTTGGATGTGGCGGCGGCCCCTCCTTTCTTCACGGCGTCCATGAGTAGGTGGAGGGCGGCTGTGGTTCCCGGGCATCCGCACTCCTCGAGTCCTATGCCTTCGAGGATCTCGGCCACGCTGTCGCCGGGTTCGGGTGTGGGTGCCAGGGATAGGTCGACGGCGCCGAACTCGACGTCGAGTCGTTCGGCGACCATTCTTCCGACGAGTTCTCCCACGCGGGTGATCTTGAAGGCGGTTCTCTTGATCTCGTCGTGGAGTGTTCGGAAGTCGGCGTCCTCGAGTTCTTCCACCACGGCTCTTACCACGCCGGGGCCGGAGATCCCCACGTTGATGCAGGCGTCGGGTTGGCCGACGCCGTGGAACGCGCCGGCCATGAACGGGGTGTTCTCGGGTGCGTTGGTGAGTGCGACGAACCTGGCGCACCCGTGGCCGTCGGTGGCCTCGGCTATCCTCTTGACGGCGTGGGCGGCGTCTTTGACGGCGTCCATGTTGATGCCGTACCTGCTGTCGGCGACTACCATGGAGGCGCAGAGTCTCTCGGTGGATGAGAGGGCCTCGGGGATGGTTTTCACGATGGCTTCGTCGGATTCGGTGTATCCGTCGTAGACGAGGGCGGTGTAGCCGCCGATGTAGTCGACTCCAACTTCGGAGGCGACCTCGTCCAGGGCTTCGGCCACGACGAGGGGGGCTTCGGGGCCGTGTTCCCTGACGGAGGGGGCCGTGACCAGGGAGCACGGTGTGACCGCTATCCTCTTGTTGACTATGGGGACGCCGAGTTCGTCCTCGACTTCCTCGACCGTTTCGACGAGCGAGTCGGCCACGTCGAGGATGATGGATTTGATCTCCTCGCCGGTTTCCTCGGGGTCCGGTCGGGCGGCGGGGAGTACGTTCACGCCGAGGGTTACGGATCTCACGTCCAGGTTCATCATGCGGATCATCTCGACGGTCTCGATGACCTCGTCGACGTCGAGTCGGGGCATTCGGGGGGTCCCCTAGACCCTGTGCATGGCCTTGTACACGTCCTCGTGCTGGACGACGACGTCGACGCCCAGTTCTTCGCCCTTCCGTCGGAGTTCGCGTCGGAGCTCTCCCACGTTGACGTCGGACTCGGAGAGGTCGACGAGCATGATCATGGCGAATATCTCATCGAGGACCGTCTGTGATATATCCTCGATGTTCACGTTATGTCGGGCGAGGACCTCGGATATCCCGGCCACGATGCCGGGTCTGTCCGCGCCGATGACCGTGACCACGGCCTTAGTCACGCGGTAACACCCCCGGCCGGGGGTGCGGAAAGATTCCCGCCACACCGTTAGCACCGGCTTTGGACGCGGCGGCGTCGTTGTTACCTTTGGACCCGAAGGTGATAGCGTTCGCGGCCGGTTCCGTGGCCTCGAAGCCGTCGGTATACGTGATTACCGGTACCTTGATGGGTTTGGGACTCAGGTACATCGTGGCCTACGTGAAGACGTTCATAGGCACGTTCAGGCGTAGGAGCATGTACTCGAGGCACGGTCAGATGTGGAGACAGGAGAATTGGCACAGGTTGGCAGGGTTCGCCGTCGTGGCTTTGGTGGTGGAGGTCATCGTGGGGATCGGCGTTCTCACGGTCGGTCTGCACAGGATAATATCCCCGGACTTGTTGGTGGCCGCGCTCGGTGCGATGACGTTGTTCTCGGCGTTGGCGGGTGGTGGGGAGGAGGTTCCCGCCCCCGGTTTCGAGGTGAGGGAGAGGGATAGGTGGGTCGTCAACACGGGGGACGGTCTTCTGGCGGGGATCGGGTTGGGTTTGGGTTGGGTGCCCGGTGTCCCGCCCACGGGTGCGGCCCTGTTGTTCCTGCTGACCAGGAACATAGCCCCGGGCGAGGCCGCGTGGTTGTCGTTCTACTTGGGTGCTCCCGCGATCTTGGCGGAGATGGTGGTGCAGGGTTTTCTGACGGGGAAGCCTTTGCCGAAGCTCCCCCAGTTCATGACGCCTCCGGCGTACTTCGCCGCGGGTGGGGCGATAGTCGCGGCCGTCTTGACGGTGTTGATACTGCGCCCGATGGGTAAGATGGCGGCCAGATTCCTGGTCGGGTTGGCGGCGTTGGGTACCGGGGTGTTGTGCTCGGGGCTGATCCCGATCTAGGTCCCTGAAATCACATATCGGATCCGTGAACGTCCGCGCGCAGGGAAACTGTATGGACGTGTGGACGGCGGTGTTGGCCGGTGTAGTCCAAGGGGTCACCGAGTGGTTACCCATAAGCAGTGAAGGTCAGGCGACCATGGTCATGATGAACCTGCTCGGTATCAAGCCGTCGGAGGCCATGGATCTGGCCCTCTGGTTGCACTCGGGTACCTTGTTGGCCGTGTTGTTCAGGTTCGGGCGTCCGTACTGGAAGACGGTGGTGGGGATCGTCAAGGGAGGGAAGTGGCGCAGGCTGGCGTGGTTCCTCATCGCGGCCACCGTGGTTACGGGTGTCGTCGGTGTCCCGATATACAAGGCCTTGAAACACGCGTTCTCCGCGGCCGCTGGCGACATGGTGCAGGCGGCCATAGGTGCCGCTTTGATAGTGACGGGTATCCTGCTCAGGGTGGCGCCCGAGGGTCTCAGGGACAGGTGGTCGGTGAGGTTGTCGGACGCGTTGATAGTGGGGGCGGGTCAAGGGGTGTCGATAATCCCGGGTATAAGCAGGTCCGGTACCACGATGGCGTTGCTGTTGTGGAGGAGGTTCGACGGTGGCGAGGCCGTGTGGTTGTCGTTCTACCTGGCGGGCCCCGCGATGTTGGGGGCTTTGGTGCTGGAGTTGAAGGAGGGGATGAAGGCGGCGAAGGCGATGGGCGGGGAGTGGATGTTGGTGGCCATCGGGACCTCCTTCGTGGTGAGTCTCCTCTGCATGGAGGCGCTGTTGAGGGTGGCGAGGAGGCTGGACTTCTCGAAGGTCTGCATAGTGCTGGGATCGATAGCCCTGGTGGTACCTCTGGTGCTAGATCTCCTGGGTTGAGGGGTACCCTCCTTTGGTGCAGAGTCCGTACGTGAGGGAAGCGCTGGAGGGTATGGAGGACCTGCCCGATCCCGAGGATATCGTCATCTACGACACGACGCTTCGCGACGGGGAGCAGACGCCCGGGGTCAGCTTCACCCCGGATCAGAAGCTGGAGATAGCGAGGTTGTTGGATGAGCTCGGTGTTCAGCAGATAGAGGCCGGGTTCCCCGTGGTCAGCGAGGGGGAGATGGAGGCGGTCAGGAGGATAGCGAGGGAGGGGTTGGACGCGGAGGTACTGTGCCTGTGCAGGATGCTCGAGGGGGACGTGGACGCGGCCCTACGGTGCGATGTGGACGGTGTGATCACCTTCATAGCGACCTCGGATCTGCACCTGCGTCACAAGCTGAAGATGTCGAGGGAAGAGGTCGTCGAAAGGGTCGGTAGGGTGGTCGAGTACGCGAAGGATCACGGGCTTTGGGTGGCTTTCTCGGCCGAGGACGGTACCAGGACGGAGTTCGGGTTCCTGAGGGAGGTTTACACGACGGCGGAGGAGGCGGGTGCGGACAGGGTTCACGCGACGGACACCGTGGGTGTGATGATCCCGGAGGGGATGCGGGTGTTCGTTAGGAAGATCAGGTCGGTGGTGGACGTTCCGATCGGGGTGCATTGTCACGATGATTTCGGTCTGGCCGTGGCGAACTCGTTGGCCGCGGTGGAGGCGGGGGCGACGGCGGTCTCGACGACGGTATTGGGTATCGGTGAGAGGGCCGGGAACGCCGCGCTCGAGGAGGTGATCATGGCGTTGGAGAAGTTGTACGGGATGGAGTTGGGGTTCAGGACCGAGGTGCTGGCGGAGTTGGCCAGGACGGTGGCGGAGTACGCGGGTGTCGATATCCCCCCGAACAAGTCTGTGGTCGGTGAGAACGTGTTCAGGCACGAGTCGGGTATCCACGTGGCGGCGGTCCTGGAGGAGCCGAGGACGTACGAGCCGATGGACCCCGAGGAGGTGGGCATGGAGAGGTCGATAGTGCTGGGGAAGCACACGGGTAGGAAGGCGGTGGAGGCTAAGCTCCGTGAGTTGGGTGTCGAGCCGGACGACGAGGTTGTGGAGGAGGTGTTGAGGAGGATCAAGGAGCTCGGGGACCGACGCGTGAGGATCACCGATGGAAGGCTGCGGGAGATCGTCGAGGACGTCGTGGGATCCGGAGGCAACCGTACTCGTGAAGGGTCTCGATGAGGTCGTTGGCCTCCTCGGCGAACCTGAGGAAGTCCTTGGGGTTCGCCTTCCAGTCGCCCTTGATCTCCACGTCCCTGCCTCCTCGCGCTAGGATGATGTTCAGGGCGTATCTGACCAGCCCGTCCTTCTCGGGCACGCCGGTCTTGGATATCCTGACGGCCCTGGTTCTTCCCCCGATCCTTTCCACGGTTCTCGGTCGTAACGTTCCCCGACCCACCGGGCCTAGGAGATCACACACGAGGCAGGAGACGTAGAGGTCGGCCCCTCTGATGTACCTCCTCCCGGATTCGAGGACCCTTGCGGCGGCCTCGAGGTCCCACATCGAGATGAAGCCTCTGGGGCGGTACTTGCCGACGTCCCTGGGGTGGCAGTACGGGGGTCCCCCGAGCGGGCAGGCGAAGGCTTGATGATCTATCTCCCGCAGGACGGCCCTGCACAGGGCCCTCCGGATCACCTTCACTGCGTCCTCGGAGCGGGAGATTAGGATCATCGGAGTCGAAGCCCCCGGGGAGGAGGCGAAGTGACGACCGTGGAGAGGGTGTTCTCGGAGAAGGTAGGGGAGCGCGTTGAAGAAGGTGATTTCGTCGAGGTTGAGCCGGATGTTATTATGATACACGATGGTTCCGGAGCGACGGCGCTCAGGGTCATGAGGGACGAGTTGGGCGTGGAACGTGTCGAGGATCCTGACAAGGTCGTGTTGGTGTTCGATCACTCCGTGCCACCGAGCTCGGTCGAGGCCGCCGACAGGCAGAACGAGCTCCTGAGGTTCGCGGAGGAGCACGGGATATCGAAGGTTCACGTCGACGAGGGGGTCTGTCATCAGATCCTGGTGGAGAAGGGGTACGCTTCCGGGGGTAGGTTGGTCTTCGGCGGTGATTCTCACACGCCGACGTGCGGGGCCGTTGGGGCCGTGGGTATAGGGTTCGGAGGTACGGATATGGCGTTCGCGATGGTGTACGGGGAGCTGTGGGTGAGGGTCCCTCCCACGATCGAGGTCCGTATAGTGGGCAGGCCGAGGTTCCCCTCGACGGCGAAGGACGTGGCCCTGCGGATGGTGTCGGAGATTGGAGCGGGGGGAGCGGAGTACAGGGCGTTGGAGTTCACGGGTTCGGTGTCCGGGTGGGAGTTGGGGGATAGGATGACGCTGTGTAACCTGGCGACGGAGGTCGGGGCGAAGACGGCGGTGGTCAGCGGTGAGGAGGTCGTCGAGGGCGCGGAGCGTAGGGTGGAGATCGATGCGAGGCACGTTGAGCCGTGCGTGTCCAGGCCCGGTAGGGTGGACGATGTCGTTCCCGTCTCGGAGGTGGAGGGGGTCGAAGTGACGAGGGTTTTCGTGGGTTCGTGCACGAACGGTCGTTACGAGGATATGGCCCTGTTCGCTGGGGTTTTGGAGGAGATGGGGGGGCCGTGTGAACACGTTAGGATCGTGGTGGTCCCGGCGTCGAGGACGGAGCTGCTGAAGGCGGTGAAGGACGGCGTCGTGGAGCGGTTGGTGAGGATGGGTGTCCTGGTGTGTCCTCCGGGGTGTGGGCCGTGCCTGGGGGAGCATATGGGGGTGCTGGGTAGGGACGACGTGTGCGTCGCCACGTCGAACAGGAACTTCCCGGGTAGGATGGGACACAGGGACGCGGAGATATACCTGGCGAGCCCCGTCACCGCGGCCGTGGCGGCGGCCGAAGGTGAGTTGAAGGATCCCCGGGACGTTTTGGGTGGTTGAATCGATGGGGAAGAAACTCGATAAGTTGACACACATCGCTATGGATCTTATCGTTCACTTCATTCTAATAGTACTCTTGATAATAACCTTGTTGGTGTTCCTAGTCGGTGTTTACGGTATAATCAAGATAATCTTGTTCGTGCCTATAACGGGTAAATTCCGAGAGGCTTTTGGTGTGATAGTTGATACCGTATTTGATGTTATTCTTTTACTAGAAGCATATAGAAGTGTGTTCGAGTGTTTGAAACACGAGCGTATCCCGTTGAGATACGTTATTGATATGACTTTGATGATGATGCTTAGGGAGACGTTTCTTAAGTATTATAAGGGGGTGATTAGGCCTATAGAGATGGTTGCCGTAACCGTGTTGGTTGGTGTGTTAATAGCCGCTCGTGTTTTCGTCCTTAAGTATTCCCCAGATTATTTCGATTTGAAATTAGATGAAATGAGGAAGGCCGTCAAGGGGGGATCAAAAGGGTGAGGTTTTCTGGAAGGGCGCACGTGTTCGGGGACGACGTAGATACCGATCAGATAATCCCCGGGAGGTACCTCAGGAGGGTCGGGTACGACGAGTTGGGAAAATACGCTATGACCGGGGCGGACCCGGAGTTCCCGGAGAAGGTTAGGGAGGGTGACGTGATAGTCGCGGGTCGGAACTTCGGTTGCGGTTCCTCGAGGGAGCAGGCCGTGATGGCGCTGCAGCAGGCCGGTGTTTCTTGCGTGGTGGCGGAGTCCTTCGCTAGGATATTCTACAGGAACGCCTTGAACAGGGGGTTGCCCCTGCTCGAGGCGGAGGGTGATCCGAGGGAGGTCGTCAGCGACGGTGATCGTGTGGAGGTGGACGTCGACGGGCTCGTCTTGAGGTCTCCCTCCGGGGAGATGGGGCTGAGGAAGCCGCCGTCGTTCGCTGTGAGGGCTTGGAAGGCGGGCGGTCTGTTGCGTCTGGCCTCTGAGCGTCCGGATGAGCCGCCGTGGAGGGCGGGTGATAGGGGTTGATGCTTCTTCTCACGGCCGTGATGTTGACGTCCCCGGTGCCGCCCGATCAGTTGACGTTGGAGCCGGGTCCGGGTGGTCCGTACGTGGAGTTGGTGAAACCGGACGGTTCCGTGTTGTGGAAGGGCGATTGGCCCATGTCGACGGAGGTTCAGCTCCGGTACGGTGGCGAGACGGTCTCGTTGGATCCTTCGAAGCTGCGGGTTCAGGCCTACATCGACGGGAGGACCCTGAGGGTTTCGACGCCGTCGCCCGTCCCCGTTAACGTCAGGGTTTTGGTGTTCGCCAGGGTTTCGACGGTCGGTATACCGGAGTGGTGGCTATCGGTGCCGACCAACGTTTTGGAGATACGAGCGGGGTCGTCGTGCGCGGAGTGTGAGCTTCCCTCCGACGTGAGCGTGGTGGAGGTGGTGGGGCCCGCCAACGCCTGTACCGTGATGGTGCCCTGCTCGGAGACCGGGTGTACGTCCGGGGGATCCCCGACCGTCGGGGAGATAGTTCCCTCGTTCGCGGTTCCGATCATATCGTTGGGTCGTCCCAGTCGGAGAAGGAGTTAGACGTTCTCTCGGCCTCCTCTACTATGCGTGAGGCCGCCGATAGGTCTCCTTCGGCCAATGCGTCCAGGGCCCTGTATAGGTACGACGTTTCTATCGCGGCGAGGGCCCTTCTGGTCTCGTTTCTGGCCGCACGTTCCGCCCCTCCTTTGAACCCGCCGATCCGCAGCCTTGAGTCGAGCTTCATGCCCCTGAGGTACTCCTCCGTCCTCACCTTCCGGGCGTGGGGGACGCCGGGGGTTTCTTTCTCGGGTTTGACGACTATGCCTTCCCCGCCTTTCTTCTCGATGTTCTCGAGGACTTCTTTCGCCACGCGTTTGACCTTGGGGAACCCGGCCTTGGTGGAGGGAACGGGCTTGATTTTCTCCCCGTCTATCACGTCGGCTAGGAGCTCGTACTGCTCGGTCTTGGGTGCGGTTATCTTGACGTCACCGTCCCATACGTCGACCTGGTACACGTAGTACGTGGGTTCGAGGTCCTCGGGCTCGTAGTCCCTGAGGTCCGTCATCCTCTCGACGATGTCCCTCAGCATCTCCTCCGCGTCCTTCGGGACGTAGTCCTTGGAGTGGGCCGTGGCCAGGAGGGCTTCCGCGGTGTCCACGAGTTCCTCGAACCTCTCGTCGGCGAGTTTGACGTCTTTGAGTCGGCGCTGGACGGTTTCCAGGGTTCTGACGTGTCTTCGTACCTTGGAGAGCCTGTCGAACAGTTTCCCGATCCAGGATCTGGGGACCCTCTTCCTGTTGGGGTTGAGGGTGTAGCGGCGCATGAGTCTGAAGTGGTAGTCGATGAAGTCGAGGGTCTCGTTCCATATCTCGTAGACGGAGGTTGCGAAGGCCGAGAGGGGTAGGAACTCGCCCTCGATCACGGTTATCTCGTGTTCCTCGGGATCGATGTTCGCGGTTACCATCTCCTCGACCTCTTCGACGCGGACCCACTTCCGTGTGTGGGCGATGATGGGTTCGCCCACGTGGTCCTTTAGGGCCCTGCCGAGGATGACCCTGACGTTGGTGCCGTCCTTCTTCTCCTCGACCCTGAGTTCCGCGTCCTCACCGACGACGTGGGTGAGTTCGACCTCGTACGCGTCCATGGTGTGTTCCAGAGTCTCGGGTAGGACCGCCGGCATGGTTCTTGTGAACGTGAGCCTGGCCTCGGGCGGGAGGCGTGGTCTCTCGCCGGACGGTGTCTCCACGGTCTCCGTCTCCTCCATCCGCTAGCCCTCCCCTACGAATTCGGTGAGGTTCTCGAAGTCCACCTCCAGTACCTTGATCTCGACGCCCAGTTCTTCCTTCATGTTCCTGAGTTCCTTTTCTACCACGTCGGCGACCTCGTCCTCGGGTTCTCGGAGGAAGATTAGGGTGGTGGCGCCGCGTTTTTCCAGGGCTTCCTTGAGTTCCCTCCGGGCTCGCTCGGCGCGTTTGACTATGCCTTCGGGCACGGGGTCCGGGATGTTGGGGTTGACCTCCCTGTAGTCCTCGGGTATCAGCGGGCCTCCTATCTGGACCACCGTGGCCTCGGGTAGGACGTCCCGGACGGCCTTCCGTTCGTCGCCTCGGATCACGACTACCACGGACTCGGAAACGTCTAGCGATTCCCGTCTTCCCGTCGGGGTGGTTTCGACGCCGGGGGCCAGCTCGAGGATTCCCTTGAGGATATCGTTGAGGGCCTTCGCGACGCGTTCCGCGTGCTCGTCCCTCGCCACGTGGTCGGGGGCGGTTTCGACTAGCGCGTGGTCGAGTTCGAGGGCGGCGTGGACTATCTTCCTCACGGTGTCGGGGTCGAGGTGGATCTCACCGGCTTTCACCTTGATCTCTGGGATCGTGACGCGCGTCGAGACGGAGGTCTCGAAAAGTTCTTCCAGCCTTTCGGTTCGGTCCACGGTTCGACAACCCCCGATGACGAATGAGCTGTTAGCGGAGTCGGTGACGAGAGGATGGCTGGCCGAGGGTGGCCCTTCAGTACCATCCTCTCCGGATCACCCTGACGGGTACGGCGCCGGTGAGTGAGAAGGGTTTCCTTTCCACCTGGACCAGGACGAATTCCCCGGGTCCGGCGTCGCCTTCGACGGTGTACTCGCCTGGTAGCGTGTTGGCGGCGACGTCGTGGCCTATCATCACGGTGCAGGTTCCGGCGCCGCCCTCTAGCACGTACCCGTACGTCCAGTCCCTGGCGTGTTTCCATTTCACGATGCCGACGCCTACCGCCAGGCCTATCGCGGGGATGCCGAAGGCCGTGAACCCGGGTAGGGTGGCTTCCACCGGGATGACGAGGGTGACCAGGGGTGGGAAGTTCGTGAAGGCGGCCGTTACTAGGACCGATCCGAAGACGGGGATCATGAAGTCGCGGTACGGTTTGTAGTGTTCCTCCGAGGGCGAGTTCTTGCGGAGCCAGGAGAGGGAGAAGAAGGCGCCGAACGTTGACAGGACGCCCAGGGCTTCCCAGAGCATGACGGGGGGTAGGATGACGGCTTGGAAGACCGTGAACAGGACCATGCCGAACATGGACATCTCGAGGGCGAGGGCGGGGAGGTCCCACGGCATTCTGGGGGCGGCGGCTATCCTCCTGCCCTTGATCACGATGTCCCTCATCGGGATTATCTCCTCGGGGTGGGGTAGTTCGCCGCGTTCCACGGCTTTGACTACCTCGGGGGCCCTTCTGAAGGCTTCACCGGCTTTTTCGACCACGTCCCGTAGGGTTTCGCCCGCTTTGGTCGGTCCTTCCGTGAGGAGTTTCCCGACGATCCATGGTAGGTTGAGTATCACGTATCCCGTGACGACGGACGCTTTCCAGAGTGCCCTTCCTATCCTGGTCAGGATCGACGCCACGGGGCTTCTTCCCCTTCGTGGAGTTCCCGGCGGTACGCTTCCAGGGGGGTTTCTTCCGTCCCTAGCACGTCGGCGGCGGATACCACGTTCCCTGCCTCGTACACCTCCCGGAGTTTCTCTCTGTACCCCTTCTGTCTGACCACGTGGTGGTCGAGGAGGAGTGTTTCCACGTTCTTCGCCATCTCGATCATGTTTTCCACGGCGGATTCGAGGGCGGCCTTCGGGAACCTGAATCCGAGGAGGTAGAGGGGTGGTCCGCTGATCAGCACGAGGCGGGGGGATCTGTCTAGTATCCATTCGAGGGCTTCCTTCTCCACGGGTCCTTGGACGTCGGAGGCGTGGACGACGGTGTCGTCGCCGTGTTTCACGGCGAGGCATAGGACGTAGCCGAGTCGGGTTCCTTCGGGTCCGTGGGGGAAGGGTGGGGAGAACTCGAGGACGGTGTCCCCGAACCTGAAGGTTCTATCGTCCGCGTACTCGATGTTGACGTCGAGGTCTTCGAGCCCCTTCAGTAGGGAGGCGGCTCTCCCGGCTTGGCTCTTGTTGATGTTCTCCTCGGGGTGTTTCATCAGGATGGTCTTTCCGTCGTAGACTGCGATCGCGTCGTCGGGGGTGCAGGCGTCGTACTTGCGCTCCGAGAAGGGCGTGTGGTGGTCGTAGTGGTAGTGGGAGATCGTGATCACGTCGGCCTTGTCGGCCGCGGATGTTATCTCGCGTCTGACCTTTTCCAGGGCTTTCCATTCCTGTTCGGCGGGTGGGAGGCCGTAGCGTTTGGGGGCTAGGGATACACCGGGGTCGACGAGTACCTTGACGTCAGGTGTTTCGATGAGTGTGGCCATGGATCTTACTCCTAGGCTTTCGAAGCCTATGGGTCTGACCTTGATCGGGCCGACCTTCACGTACCCGGGCACGGTCAAGTACCCCAGGGTTCGTCATCCTGGGCAGGGTCGGCCTACCTCGATCTCTTCATCCCGCCTCGGAGTGGTCGCAGGTTCGTCACGGGGGTTCTCCTCGGTGGTTGTTCGCTTCGTCATCGGCGACGGGTTCGACGCCGACCAGGGGGGTTATGTCCCTACCGGCCGTGTCGTAGAACCTCACGTCGGCCCTCGTGTAGGGTGGGACGGCTATGGCGTGGACGGCTCCGAGCCTTTTGAACATGAGGAGGTCGTCGTCGGAGGGTGTTGGGTCGCCGGATGGGTGGGAGTGGAAGGTGCCTTGGATGTCCCGCGTGTACAGGGCCATGAGGTCCGTTATCGCGCTGTCTTCCGAGGCTTCGAACGGTACCAGGACGAGCTCGTCTATGACGATGGTGTCGTCCTCTATGCGTCCGCCTAGGAAGGCTAGGAACTCGTTGGGATGGTTGGCGGCGGCCGCTTCGAGTAGGGAGTCGAGCAGGTTCTCGTCCATGACGGCCACTCTTATCCGTCGCTACCCCCTCAGTTTCATCTTCCATCTCTCGATGGTGCGGTGGTGATACCCAAGGGCCGTTAGTCCCAGGAAGAGGGCCGTTATGCCGGTGACGACGCTCCAGGGGGATGGGAGTTCCCTCTCCATGGCCTTGAGCTCGTGGACGTAGGGGTTGTACAGGACCGACACGTCGGCTTGGTACTTGACCTTGGATTTGAACTCACGGTACTTGGTGTAGGGTATCTCGGCGGTGAAGCTTACTGTGGACGCTGTGACCACGTAGCCGCTCACGTAGGTTATCCACTTGGATAGCTTGCTGGTCCATTT
>JAADCQ010000035.1 GCA_013154335.1 Methanopyri archaeon | reverse complement strand
TCGAACATGCCGGTGGCCGCCAGGGAAGCCTGCATCTACACCGGGATCACGATGGCCGAGTACTACAGGGACATGGGGTACGACGTGGCCCTCATGGCCGACTCGACGTCCAGATGGGCCGAGGCCCTGAGGGAGATCTCGGCCAGACTCGAGGAGATGCCGGGAGAGGAAGGTTACCCGGCCTACCTGGCCTCCAGGCTCGCCGAGTTCTACGAGAGGGCCGGTAGGGTCGTCTGTCTGGGCTCCGACGACAGGGTCGGTTCCGTCACGGTGGTGGGCGCCGTATCGCCACCCGGTGGTGACTTCTCGGAGCCGGTCACCCAGAACACGCTGAGGATAGTCAAGGTGTTCTGGGCCCTGGACTCCAAGCTGGCGGACAGGAGACACTTCCCGGCCATCAACTGGCTGCAGTCGTACTCCCTGTACCTGGACGACGTGGAGAAGTGGTGGCACGAAAAGATCGGCAAGGACTGGAGGAAGCTCAGGGACGAAGGTATGGAGATACTGCAGAGGGAGTCCGAGCTCGAGGAGATAGTCCAGTTGGTGGGACCGGACGCCCTACCGGACAAGGAGAGGCTAACCCTGGAAGTGGCCAGGATGATCAGGGAGGACTTCCTCCAGCAGAACGCCTTCCACGACGTGGACACGTACTGTCCACCGGAGAAGCAGTACGAGATGCTGAAGACGATCATCCACTTCGGCAAGAGGGCGGAGGAGGCCCTGGACAAGGGCGTCCCGATAGAGGAGATACTGGAGCTGCCGGTCATCGAGGACATAGCCAGGATGAAGTACATCCCGAACGAGGAGGCCGTCGAGGAGATCAAGAAGATCAGGGAAACCATCGACGAGCAGATCAACGAGCTGATCGAGAAGGCCGCGGGCTGATCCCTTTCCACGCCCCCGGACATCGTTACGAGGGGCGTAACGATGAGGGAATTCGTCCTCATACACAACCACGCCCCCACGGACCCCGACGCCGTCCGCCTCAAAGACCTACCCGGCTCGGGCAGATTCGACCTCGCCTGCAGGTTCGTGACCCAAACCCTCCTGTACTCCCACGGCGTCAGGACGGACACCGTGGCCCACCTCGTGCTCAACGGCCCCCCGAACCCACCCGTCACCATCACCGTGAACGGATCACGCGTCAGACGCCTCTACCCGGACGAGAGAACCACGGCCGTACACCTCAGAAGGGCCCTCGCCGCCGATCCCGACACCGAACCCCACCCCGGCATCTTCGTGAGGAGGATCGGACTCGAGGAACTCCTCGAGGAGAAGAAAGGCGCCAAGATCTACTACCTCGCCGAGGACGGCACGGACATAACCGAGATCGACCCGGAACCCGACTCCGTGTTCATCCTAGGGGATCACGAAGGACCGACCGAGGAACAGGACGAGCTCCTCAGGAGGAAAGCCCACGCCACCGTGTCCCTCGGTCCCGTACCGTACCACGCCGACCAGTGCGTCGTCATAGTCCACAACCACCTCGACAGGCGCCACCCACCCGACTACGCGAGCCCCTAAACAAAAGTCATCGGGGGAAACGAAATACGCCGCGGCCGTTAACCCGGACCGACCGGGGAACCCCATGCGCCACCTCCACCTCGTCCTCAGGCCCGATAGGGCCCTCTTCTCGGCGCTGGACGACGAGTTCCTCCCCGAACGCGTGTACATAACCGAGAACATGGGAAGGGTCTCCTTCCACGTCGAAGGCGACGAGCACGGTATCACCGTCGAATCCACCCTCCCCGAGGCCAAGAAGAAGGTCCTCTCCATCGTCGGGACCACCCAACTCCTCAAGGCCGTCGAAAGGATCGACATGCCACGCGGTGAGATACTCGAGGTCCAATGGGAGACGCCCCGAGGGAAGGCCTTCGCCGGGGAAGCCAAGGTACCGGGACGCGACCAGGTCATAGTGACCGACGGCGTACCCGAAGACCAGGCACAGAGGCTACTGGACGAGGTGGAGGAGGCCGTACACGACCTCTTCCGGGACGCGATAAGGCTCTACCACGGCATCTCCTAAAACCCACACCCGCACCCTCGACGAACGGGAACACCCGTGGAACCCGGGAAGATCCTCCGAGCCGTCAGGGAAGCCCTACGGAGGACCGTCCTCGACCCCGACGCCTGGACCCACGTGACCGTCGTCAAAGAGGGACGCGAGTACCACGTCCACGTCCTGACCAACCAAAGGAAACACGTCGAGGGCAAGGGGGGCAGGAACAGACAGTACCTCGAGGGGTTCGCCGAGGGGTACGCCGCCGCCCTAGGTCACGACGTCGAAGTCCACGTGTCCGTGGTCACCCCCGCCCCCGGCGACGAGACGAAGGAGTTCAGATACCTCCCCCTGAAGAGAGCCCTCGAGGAAGGACTGCTCGACGAGGACCACCCCATCGTCCGAACGTGCCGCAGGTACGGTATCGACCACATCGTCCTGGGAGCCAGAGAGGTGATAGGACCCAACCCGGCCCTACCCGAGCTCGTGAAGGAAACCGAGGGTGAGAGGGCCCTCGACGTGTTCTCAGGGACCGGCGTCGCCGCGCTCGCCGCCCTGGAGGCCGGTTACGAGGAGGTGTACGCGCTCGACGTCCGCTTCCACCCGGACATCAGGAGAAGACTGGAGGAGGAAGGGATCGAGGTTATAGAGGGGGACTTCAGGGACGTCGACCTCCGCGAGTTCGAACCCCTGGACCTACTAACCGCCGATCCACCCTACGCGTCCACCCTCGAGTTCCTCGGGAAACTCGAGGAAGAGCGACCCCACGTCGACACCGCCGTCATCTCCCACGGGTTCGAGGGATGGGTCAGGGGAGTCAGGGAGATCCGAGGGTACCTCCTCGAACTCTTCGAGGACGTCCGTCCCGTCACCAGGTACGGTCACGAGCTCAGCGTCTGCAGACGCCCCAGGTACCGAAACGGTGACGTCGGCTGACATCTCCGTACCCACCCCTACCCCCATCAACATCTCCGGGGCCAGCAGCAACGAATTCAGGTACACCGTCAACGCCGGTAACGCCAGAAGCCACTCCAGCCAACCCGGCAACGACACGAACGCCAGCAGGGGCAGCGTCGACACCGTCAGGTCCAGGAGGGCCGTAAGGTGGCCCGATAGGATCCCCATCAGATCCTCGAGCGTCGGTCTCAAGGCCGTCGTCCACAGCGCCCTCAACGCCAGCCCGGGTAGCGGGTAGTCGAGGCGCGTGTACAGGTAACTGGCCAGGGGCAGCGGTAGGCTCACGTCCACGGCGCCCAACGCCATGTACGGTATCAGGTCGAGCGCGTCCCTGAGGAAGCTCTCCACGTACACGTGGAACGGGATCATCAAGGCCGCCGTCGGCGCGTCTCAGGGGCACTCGTACCCTAGGTTCTCCATGTACGGCATGACCACCGCGTCCGACGCCCACTGGGCCAACTTCCCGATCCCTCCCACCACCGGCAGAGGCGCCCCGGTCCCCGCCGATATCAACCTCATACCCCACAGCGCCAACGGGACCGTGGCGACACCGGGCTCATCCATGGCCTCCGCCCCGTATCCCAACGTGACCTCCGTCATCAGCGGTAGGTAGTACCTGGCCAGGGCCGCCGTCAAGCACGCCGCCAATCCGATCTCCGCGTAATCGAAGGGTAACCTCGGTACGGAGAGCGGCTCGTAGACGACGGCGTCCGGTACCTTCAGGGCCTCGCCGAGGGCCTTCACCATTTCGAGCGTCGAGAACTCCAGCAGCGCCAACATCAGATCGGGCGATCTAGGTAGGTACCTCGGCGGGTGTACCACCAGGTGGACGCAGTAGAGGCCGGTCCCGCCGAACCCGTCTTCCACAGAGTAAACCGAGACCGGGATCTCGACGTCCGTGGTACCGTCACACGACCCCAGCGTCACCGGCTCGTAGAACTTCACGTCTCCCGTCGTGTCGGAAGCTTCCCGGATCACCTCGACGTCCACGCGCCTCGTACCCACCGGTGATAACTCGTAACCCTTCAGCTCGACCGTGTACTCGCAGCGGGCGATCACCCTACCGTCCCTGATCACCTCGACGACGAGAGGGAAGGAGGTGGAGCCGGGGGAAAACTCGATCGGGGTCTCCTCGATCGAGGACGTAGCCGAGGCCCTCCCCGGAACCGAAGCCGTCACGGTCACCCCCGGGGCGCCTCCCCCGTCGATGGACAGTTCAACGGTGACGTCCCTTCCGCTCACGGGCACCTTCACGGTTTCCGTTAAAGGAACGAAAAACATGAGTCCCAAAGCGGCTATTGGTGGCACAGCGAGCGGCGTCTTAACATCTCCATTGAAATATGCTTTATGCTCTCCGGTACCATCTTTTACCGTAACGGTACCTCGTACATCATATGTAAAGTCGGTGCCTAAGAGCCCGTTACTATTTATTTTAACGGTAGGATCGAACGTAACTATGACTTCCTTACCATCAACGTTTCTAATCGACTTTAGTTCAGGTAAATGTAGTAAACCGTTAGAGCCCGTTAATTTATATCTAACACCGTTGTATTCAACTGTTATACCTTTACCAATGTCCACGTGGATAAACGCACTTTCATCCATCACTGCTACTCCTCTGTACCGAACCGTTACTTTAACTTCGAAATCCTTAATTAGGTTATCTGACGAATATTCTGAAACTACATTTTCACCTAATTTATTAATATCGCCATCCCATTCAGTCCTAGCTATCACGACGCCTTGATTATTGTACACGGTCACTGCGACGCTTAAATCCTTGCATACCTGGGGAGATCCATTGGCAGTCGTACCTGTTTCGACGTAGGTATGAGAATAGGCTTGAGATGCCCCAAGAGCGGCGATGAAGGCGCTTAGGAGAAGCAACCATGTTGCGCACTTCATCGCCGCTCGCCCTGGCCGCTTTTCGATATTTGGTGACCACCATCAGGGTCGTGAGTAACGCTATACATAAGTTTCCATTTTTCGTGAAGTCAACATTCGTTATGGAACTCGTAACGATTCCTGGTTTGGTGCCGCGGCCGGGATTTGAACCCGGGCCCACCGGATGGGCTGCGGCCCCGCGGGGACCCGCGGGACCTCTTCAGTCCGGCGCTCTCCCAGGCTGAGCTGCCGCGGCCCCGTGAGCGCCCGCGCGTGACGCGGGGCTCACCTATATTTAACTTTACGCCCCGCGACCGGGGGCGACCGGACTTGTACCTGACGAAGGAGGAGGAGAGGATCCTGGACGGTGAGGAGGGTGAGGTGAAGGCCAGGCTGATGGAGGTGTTGGTGAAGCTAGGGGACGTCTTCGGCGCGGAGAGGCTCGTGAAACCGGCCTCGGTCCACGTGTCCGGGGTGTCGTACAAGACGATAGGGGACGCGGGGCTGGAGTTCCTCGAGTGGGTGGCCGGGTCCGGGGTCGAGGTCTCCGTCCCCACGAGTTTGAACCCGCTGGGCATGTGCTTGGACGGGAACCTGCCCGTGGGGGAGACCTTCGAGAGACGTCAACGTGAGATAATGAGGGCGTTGGAGTCGTTGGGGGCGGCCCCGGTTTACACGTGCGTTCCCTACCAGGTCGGGTTCCAGCCGGAGCCGGGTGAGGTGTTGGCGTGGGGTGAGTCGTCGGCGGTGTTCACGGCCAACACGTACTTCGGGGCGAGGGCCAACAGGGAGGGTGCGCCGGCCACCGTGGCGGCGGCGGTGGTGGGGAGGATCCCGGAGTACGGGTTGCACCTGGACGAGAACAGGGTGCCTGAGGTGGAGGTGAGGGTCCTGTACGACCCGGGGGACGATTTCGGATGGTCGGCGTTGGGGTACTGGTTGGGTGAGAACGTCGACGGTATCCCGGTGATCCGGGTGGAGTCGAGGCCCGGGTTGGTTCAGGTCAAGTACATGGGGGCGGCCGCGGCCGCGTCGGGTTCGTTGGCGATGGCGTACGTGGAGGGGGTCACCCCGGTGGGACCTCCGGACGTGGACGTGACGGAGGTCGTCGAGGTGGAGGAGGCGGACGTGATGGACCTGGTGGAGTCGAGGTTCTCCACGGAGAGGCCGGAGGGTGAGGTGTTGGAGTTCTCCGGGTGTCCTCACAGGGCCGAGAGGGAGGTTATGGAGTGTTCCTGTACGGTTTGTTGCCCGGCGTGTTGTACCGTGGGCGAGGGGAGGAGGTTGCGGGGTACGTGTCCCGTGGTGGCGCCGTTGGAAGGGTTCGACGGTGTCTTCACGGACTCTTTGAAGGCGGCTCATTACCTGGCGTCGGAGTTGGAGGTGGGTGTCGGCCCGGTGCGTTAAGTTCTTAAAGTTGGGTTCCCGACCGTGGGTACGGAGGGTGGGGCCGTGGGGTAGCCTGGTCTATCCTTCCGGCTTTGGGGGCCGGAGACCCCGGTTCAAATCCGGGCGGCCCCACCAAAACAACCCACATATCGTTACGAAACTCATAACGATACCCGTGGGAGGGGAGGCCCCTCACCTGCCTATGGGGGCCCCTTGACTGAGGATGAGTTCCGGAAGCCTGTACGCGCGGGCGGCCCTGGTCAGGTCCCTCACCCTCCACCTCGTTTCACCCAGGAGTTCCCTCTGGGCCACCCTCCACCTGTAGGTCAACCTGGCCCTCCAGGAGTCCACGCGCTGGGCCTCGAACATGTAGTTGTCGTCCGGCGCCAGGAGGACGGGCCTGTCGGCGTTCTCCTCGTCGGTCGGATCCACCTCCGCCCACTTGGCGAGTATCCTGAGGGCCTCCAGCCCCTTCTCGGTTATCGGGTACGTGACCTCCTCGTTGAACTTCCTGATCCGTATGTACGGACGCTCGGGAGTGTCGTTCATCCAATCCTCGCCCGGACAGACGTCGCCCCACCTCATCCTAACCACGTCCATGAGGCTAGCGCCCGACTCGGCCACGACCCTGAACGGGGCCCACCAGGTGGGATCCTTCCTTATGACGGCCCACTCCTCGAGCTCGTCCACGAACCTGAAGATCTCCTCCGCGTCCTTCTCGTCTATGATCGGGGAGGCGGGTGAACCCAACGCCTTCACGGCCATGATCAGCTCGGGCCTCCTCCCGAGGGCGGACAGGGCCTTGGAGAACGTGTACCAGCACAGCCTGCCCATCTCGTACCCCAGCTCGTCCTCCTCGACGAGCCTGGTGAGGCGCAGCCTTAGGGCCTTGGCTATCTCCAAAACCTCCTCGTCGTCCGCCTTTTCCAACCACTCCAGCGGGTCAACATCCTCGCCCAAGAGGTCCCTCAGGAGCTCGTCCAGCTTCCTCAGGGCGAACTTATACGAGTGCCTCGTGTTCTCGTTCTCGAAATCTATCGTCTCGGTGAGCGTCTCCAGGGACACGCCCGCACACCCCTTTCCGTACCGTTGACCGTACCCTTGGGTACCCCCGCCCTTATTATATGTTTTTACATCTGCAGAGCAAAACGGGGTCGGTGTTTTGACGGAGACCCTGGAGCTGAAACACGGTGACCTCATGTCGATAGCCTACAGGGCGGAGCTCGACAGGTTCCTCACCATGATAGCCGACGCCAGGATAACCCACGGGGAACTGGCCCTAGCCGCCCTCATCGACCTAGGGTACCGGGTGGAACTCGAGACCACCGAAGGGAAGGCCTTACCCGGCACCGAGAGGATAGAACTCGCCGACGAGGTGGCCGAGGTCGTCACGGGCGCCTACGTGAGGGAAGTTCTCTCCGATGACGCCAAAGCGGCGGCCCTGAGGCTCTCCGCCAGGTGCCTCGGCGCCCCGGTCCAACTCCACTACGAGGGGTGGGAAGTGGCGGTGGCCGGTAGGTACCCGGTGGACCCGACGTCCCTCCACATGAACAAGGCCCTGGTTAAAATCCTGGAATTCGCGACCGCGGTCGAGCCCGGGTTCCCCACGGCGGCCGTCGACCTCGGGGCGGCCCCGGGCGGGTGGTCCTCCTTCCTCTCCCAGGTGTGCGAGGACGTGGTGGCCGTCGACCCGTCGCGGCTCGAACCCAGGGTCGAGGAGAGGGTCCATCACCTCCGGGTAACCGCCCAGGAGTACGCCCTCCCGGACATGGTGAAAGCGTGCGCCCCGGCCGCGGAGTACGCCCTGACGTCGGACGTGTACTCGGGCATGGTCCTGGACGACCTGTACCCGATCATGAGACTGGCGGAAGAGCTGGAGGTGGCCTGGGCCTTCGTCAAGGTGGCCCCGTGGGACACGGCCGAGGAGACCGGGGCCGTCGACAGGTTCCGGGAGGAGATGGAGGGGATGGGTTTCGAGACGGAGGTACTGAACCTGGAGTCCGCCAAATCGAACGAGAGGTTCGTCTACGCGTCACGCTGAACCCTCACGGAGCCCTCCTCCAGATCGACCCATCCCCCGACCCTAGCGGCCGCCTCCACGAGGGCCTTGACCTCCCTGGGCGGCAACCCCACCTCGTCGGCTATCCTCCTGCACTCGTCGAACTCCGCCTTCACGGTCACGGGGGTGCCGTCCTCGGCCTCGGCGATCTTGACCGATACCTCCCACTCCTCGTCCCCGTGGACCACCCTGACCCGCTCGAAGCGCGACGGGACGCTGTAGTAACACGTGGCGTCGAACCGGTCCACGCCCGTGGATCCCGTCAACGCCATGACCTCCTCGGCCACCTCCTCGGCCACGGCGTCCGGGTCGTCCCCACCGTCCACGAGGAGCAACATCACGTGCGAGGGCCTGTTCTTCTTGGTCAACGCCGGCATCACGTGACAAGCCAGCACCTCGTCCCTCTCGACCAACCGGACCACCGCGTCGCCTATCACCTCCCCGTCCCTGTCGTCCACGACCGTCACGAGGAACATCAAGTGCCTCGGCCTGTAGTCCCAATCGGCCTCGGCCAAGACGAACCCCCCTCACCTGACCTTCACCATCTTGGCTACGAAGAACCCGGACGTGTCGTGCACGTGGGGCCACATCCTGCCCGCCTCGATCCCGTCGCACAGGGGAGGCGACATGAACTCGAAGTCACGTCTCACGTCCACCGTCTCCAGACCGTGAACGCGCACCGCCTCGGCCACGACCTCCTCGTTCTCCTCGGGCGTGATCGTACACGTCGAGTAAACGAGCACGCCGCCCGGCCTCAGCAACCTCACCGCGGCCCTCAGGAGCTGTCTCTGCTTCACGGCCAACTCCTCGACGTCCCGAGGGCCTATTTTCCACTTGACGTCGGGGTCGGTCCTGAGGGTCCCCAAGCTGGAACACGGCGGGTCGAGGAGGACCCTGTCGAACTTACCCACGAACCTGGGATCTCGCCCCAACCTCCTCACGTCCGCCCTGATGATCTCCACCCTATCCTCCATCCCCATCCTCTCCAGGAACCTACGCAGCCTACGCAACCGGGCAGAACTCACGTCGACTGCCGTTACCTCGACGTCCCCCTCGGTCAGCTGGAGGATGTGGGTGGTCTTGCCCCCCGGAGCCGCGCACAGATCGGCTATCCTCTCCCCCGGCTCCGGCGCCAGGATCTCCCCCACTAGGGCCGCCGCCTCGTCCTGGGGGACGATCCAACCCTTTCTCCAGCACCTCAACTCATCCAGCCTGAGGGGACGCCCCTTCCTGACCAACACGCAGTAGGGGACCCACCTTCCCCGTCTCACCTCCAACCCGGCCTCCTCGAACTCCGAGACGACATCATCCACGTCGGCCATCGCCGTGTTCACGCGGAACGAGTACCACTCCGGGGGCTCGTTGTGCACCTTCATCAGCTCGATCAACTCCTCCCTACCGAGCAGGGGTTCGAACCTCTCCACGAACCATCGAGGGTGGTGGTACTCCAGACACAGGGCGTCGACGTCGTCCTCGGGCTCGGGACCGTCGTAGTCCTCGAGGTCGGCCACCACACCGTGGACGAGACCCACGGGGAGGCCCAACTCACGGGCCGCTTTGGCGGCGGAATCCGTGACGGGGGGTACGTCCTTCCCGTGGTACAGGACCTCGTTGGCAGCCAACATCACGAGGTGACGGATCGTCCTACGCAGGGGGGATCTGGCCAGGTCGTCGACGACCCTCTCTAGGGTGCCGTACCTCCTGAGGACGTCGTACACCATGCTCCTTACCACGGACTGGGTCCTATCGTCGTACCGGTTGAGCTCCCTCCTCAACACGTACTGGACAGGCCTCGACCTCGTCTCCATGACGCGGTCCAGGCACCTCGTGGCCAACGCGTAACAACGCGGCCAGAAATCCCTCACCCGACGGACACCCCCGGGCTCCTCCCCGGATCATCGCACCGGGGGAGACCGGGGCTCGGCTAAGGCCCCATTCGATCATCGGCGACCTCCCACGAAACCTCCTTCCTCATCGCACCGGGGTCGGGGAAGCCCAGGTACACATCACGAAGCCTCAGCCGGTACGGCCTCCTCATCCCCCGGCCCGGTGAAAAGATCAGCGGTCACCCGACGGCCTCACGCACGGCCTCCACGACGGCCTCCTCGGCGACCTCGACGTCCTCGTCGGAATGAGCCGTACACGTGAACCATGACTCGAAGTTGGAACCCGCTATCCACACGCCCCTCTCCACGAGCGCCCTGTGGAACCTCTTGAACGCATCGTGGTCCGCCGCGTTGACGTCCGAGTAATCTCGGACCTCCTCCACCCCGAAGTACACCTGGAACATGGACTCGACCCTGTTCACGACCCCAACGGCGCCGACATCCTCCAGGGCATCCTCGATGGCCCCGGCGATCCTCCGGGCGACGTCGGACAACCTATCGTAGGGCTCCTCACGCTTCAACACCCTGAGCGTCGCGAGACCCGCCGTGGTCGACAACGGGTTCCCGTTGAACGTTCCCGCCTGGTACACCTTACCCTCCGGCGCCACCTCGCTCATGTACTCCTCCGGACCCCCGAACGCACCGATAGGGGTCCCACCGCCCAGTACCTTGCCCAGGCACACCAGGTCCGCGTCGATACCGAAGTACTCCTGAGCGCCCCCGAGGGACAACCGGAAACCCGTGATCACCTCGTCGAAGATCAAGAGCCTGTCCGTACCGTCGCAGTACTCCCTCAACGCCTTCAGGAAGTCCGGGTCGGGCGGCACGCACCCGGCGTTCCCCAACACTGGTTCTACGATCACGGTACCTATCTCCTCATCCATCGACTCCACGGTCTCCACGAAGGTCTCCACGTCGTTGAAGGGCACCACCACCGTGTTCCTGGCCACGGCTTCGGGAACACCTGGGGAATCCGGGGCGCCGATCTCCGAGGCCCCGGAACCCGCCTTCACGAGCACGGCGTCGTGGGCCCCGTGGTAGCAACCCTCGAACTTCAGGATCACGTCCTTCCCGGTCACGGCCCTCGCCAACCTGATGGCGCTCGCGGTGGCCTCCGTCCCCGTGTTCACGAACCTCACCTTCTCCACGTTGGGGACGAGATCCACCACGGTTTCCGCTAGCTCCAACTCCGGCACGCACGGCGTACCGTAGGCCGTCCCCGCCTCGACCCTCTCCTTGAGGGCCTCCACGACCTCGGGGTGCGCGTGCCCCAATATCAACGGGCCGAAGGCCAGGCAGAAGTCGATCAGAACCTCCCCGTCGACCGTGTAGAGACGGGACCCCTCCGCCCTGTCCACGAAGAACGGGAACGGTTCCACGCGACGTACCGGGCTGCTCACGCCGCCCGGCATGACCCTCTCCGCACGCTCGAACAGCTCCTTCGACTTCGGGAACCTCTCGGGGTCCAAAGCCCGACACCCCCGGTCCACGCGCCGCCCGTGCCTCACAACGCTTTCGATGCTAAATCACGGTTGACACCGCCGGGAACGAGGGTTTAACGCGACGATCCCACGGTGAATGGCAACTTATTACTACGGAACGAGGGTTTGAAGCGCGGGACCGGTCGGGGTGATCGCGATGGGTAGGGAGAGGGTGGAGTGGCCCGTCTACCCGATCGGGGATCCGAACGGACTCGGCATACTGATATCGGTGTTACCCAACGTTGTCATCGTTTCGGTGGGGCTATACTTAGTGTTGAAAGCTCAGTTCTACATGTTGCACAAGAAGATGCCTAGTGCAGTTTATACCGCTGTGATAGCGGCTATAATTGCTAACACTGTACCTTTACCGTTTATCTACAAAGCGTTTTTACCTAAGTTAAAAGCTGTGACCGTGAAACCGGATGGATTGTTGATAAGAAAGTTCACGGGAAAGGAACTCGTGAGAGTAGAAGACGTAGAAAACGTCGAAATTCGAGAACATTCAGCCGTTTTAAAGCTTAGGAACGGCAAAACAGTCAGACTCCCCGTCCTCGACGTGGAAGGCTTCCTGGAGACCCTCCGCGAGGTCTGGGGGATCGAGGCGTGAACGCGACGTGCTTCCCCATCTTCGTCGGGAAACCGTGTCCTCCGGACCGCATCGGGTTCCGCAAGACCGTCTCCGTGATAGGGGTCCTGGCCGCCGCGGCGGTCGCGGGGACGGTGGTGGGTTTCGCCACGTGTGCCTACATGGGTGGGGCGGTCGCCCTGTTCATTACCGGGGCCGCTCCCGCGATCGCTCACCTAGTCGGCAGCCACGTGAAGGTCGGACCGGGGAGCGTGGTGGTGGTCCGCGACTTCCTGTTTTTCAAGGACGTGCTCGAGATCCCGAGGGAACTCGTGGAAGGTGCCGAGATCGTCGAAACCACCGTGGAAAGCGGTAGGGAGACGGTCCGGAGGACCCTGGTACGGATCCACTTGAAAGGCAGAGGATACATGCCATTGACGGTGAGGGACCCGGAGAAGCTCGCGGAGGAACTCGGGGGTGCGAGATCACCCTAAGATCGGGGGCGCGATCAGGGCGGCAACGGCCGTGAGGACCGCCGAGTAAAGGAACGCGATCGTGGGTGAGAGAT
>JAADCQ010000056.1 GCA_013154335.1 Methanopyri archaeon | reverse complement strand
TCCTCGACGACGAGGAGTGGCCTCACGACGCGGCCTCTGTCGCAGTTTATGTGAACCTCGTTCAGGTCCTCGTGGTAGGCTATGTTGGCACGCTTGTCTATCACGCCTTCCCGTCTCAATCTTCTGAATTCCTCTACGAACCCCTCCGGGTCCTCGACGTAGCCCACGACCCTCCCGTTGATGTACACGGGGGTCATCTCTTCGGTGGGCGCCTCTTCGGCCGCCAGGACCTCCTCGACGGCCTCGTCGACCTTGCCTTCGATCTCGGCCTTGACCTTGTCATCTCCTTCCGCCACGATCTCCACCCCCTCACTCGCCGGCGGGTACGAGGCCTATGTCCTCGAGTATCTCCATGAGTTCGTCCTCGTCGACGTCGTAGTGGACCACCTCCGCGTACATGGCGAGGTTCTTGATGGCACCGCAGTTCGCACCCTCCGGCGTCTCGTTGGGACACAGGCGGCCCATGTGGGTCGGGTGCAGGTACCTGGCTTCCTTCGGTATCGACCACTTACCCACGCCGAGCTCCGTGGCGGCCCTGATCCTTCTGAGGTGGGACACCGTGGACATCCACGTGTGTCTCTCGAGGATCTGGGAAACGCCCGTTCTCGGCCTGTAGTGCCCCGTCCTCCACGTACCGGTCGCCATGCAGCTCCTGATGTGGTCGGTGACCTTGTCGGGCCTCACGATGTACCTGATGCTGGGTTCCCTACCGCGGGCGAACGCCCTCTCGAACTGGTACTTCATCTCCCTCATGAGCTGCTGGAAGGCGTACTCGTAGGCCTCGAAGAGCAGGTCACCCGCGAGTTTGATCCTCTTGTTGGCGTAGTGATCCCTGTCCCGGACGCTCTTGACCTTGACCCGCTTGTACTTCAACTCGAGTACCTCGCGCACCATCCTGACGACTTCCTCGGCCTTCTTCCTGAACACCTCCTCGACTCGCTCGTCGTCCATGAGCTCCTCGTCGGTGAGCTCGGCTATGTGCGGGAGGAAGTACTTGCCGAGGACCTCCTTACCGCGCTCTATCCTCTCCTCCCTCGTCTCGAGGGGCCTGGAGAGCTGTCCTATGTACTCGAGCGCGTCCTCCTGGGTGGCTATCTCCTCCTGGACGAGTACCCTGAGTTGTTCGGCCATCACGGTGGCGAACTCTCGACCGACGCTCATGAGGATCTCCTTCTCGGTCATGCCGAGGGCCCTGAGGAGGATGACGACGGGGAACCTCCTGTACACGGCGGGGATATCGGCCACGAGTTTGCCCTTCCTGTCGATTATGTCGACGGGGCCTCGGTACCTCTTACCCCTGGAGTAGACGCGGCTGCGGATCTCGTCCAGGACTCCCCTCTCCCTGATCTTCTCGGCGACGCGCCTGTTGGGGGCTATGTCCTCGAGGGACATGAGGACCCTCTCGGAACCGTTTATGATGAAGTAGCCACCCGGATCCTTGGGGTCCTCCCCGACCTCGGCGAGTTCCTCCTCGGAGAGGCCGTACGTGTTGCAGATCTTGGACCTGACCATGACCGGGAACTCGCCGACGTACACGTTGTCACGTTCCACCTCCTCGCCGTCCATGTACATGACGATCTCGGCGTAGAGAGGGGCGGAGTAGAGCATGTTCCTGAGACGGGCCTCCATCGGGTAGATCTTCCTCCTGGCCCCGTCGGGCTCTATGGAGGACGGTTCACCGATCTCTATCCGCTCGAATTCTATCCTGTACTCGGGTCCCTCAACGTCGGGGATCAAGGGTTCCATGGTCTCGACCAGGAGGTCGAACCCCTCGTCGACGAGCCAGTGGTACGAGAGGAAGTGGTGGATTATCATCGGGTGACCCTTAACGTCGCCGAGGAGCTCTTCGTTCCTGCCGATGAAACCTCGAAGGAGCGCCTTGTAGTCCTCCGTGGTCAGCTCCTTCACGGGTTCGGACTCGGCCAAGACGGTTCACACCCCGAGGGGCCCGGCCGGGGTTCATTCGGGGGGTTTGGTAACGACGCGGTACACGGTGATCTCACCGGCGGTCGGGCTCTTCCGGGTGATCCGTATCAAGGCGCCCTCGGGTATCTTCCTACCCAGCTTCTCGCTGAGGGCCACCACCACGGGATCGTTGGTGAATATGCGGGGTAGCTCCTCCCTGTCGAGGCCCAACTCCTCGAGTATCCTCTCGATCTCCTCCTCGTCGTCTATGACCTCGTGCTCGGGGACCATCTCGTGGTTCAACACCACGTCCGGGTCTAACCTCTCCGACATGAGAGGTCCTTCCCCCATCCGAAGGGACAGACGTGGATGCATTCCCCACAGTCCACGCAGGCACCCTCGCTGAAGGAGAGGAAGCACTCCCTGGCGGCCCAGACCGGGGGCAACAGGCAGTCGACGAGAGGGCAGGAATCCACGCACGCGAGGCACGTGTCGCAGGACTCGGGGTCGACGACGGCCCTACCTTCGGAGATCGATATCGCCCCGGCGTCGCAGGATTCGGCACAGAGCCCGCACCCCGTGCACCTGGAGGGCCTGACCCAGGGACTCCCCAGGAGGGATGGGGCCACCGACTGGATCAAGGCGACGGAGCACACCGAGGAGGCGACGTCCGGGGGTAGGGACGACGGATCCACCACGTCGCACAGGCCGCAGGACCCGCAGATGATGTCCTTGACCTCGGCCCTAGGTTCGAGGGCACCCGATGGACAGACGTCCACGCACCTGTAACACGCCACGCACGTCTCGAAGTCGACCTCCGGCCTGAACCGTCTGAACGTCCGCTGCAAGCCCCGAAGTGCCCGTCCCGTTTTTACCCATCAGGGATATCGTCAACTACCCCGACCGTCCCCGGGCGACTCGGTCGGGCTGTTTTTAAATGCTACGCCTACCCGGAACCCGCCTCCGTTGCCTCCACACACTCGACCTCCGACACGTTGCCTCCCGCTTTCCTGACCCTGAACACCACGTCCGCCGCGTCCTCGAGCTCGGGATCGTGAGTTACCACTATAGCCTGATCCACCCCGACCCTCAGCGAACCCAACGCCTCCGCCAGCCTACCCCTGTGCTCCTCGTCGAGATGAACCGTGGGCTCGTCCAACATGACGAACGACGCGAAACCCGAACCCACCGATGCCAACCCCAACCTCAACGCCAACCCCACCAACACCTTCTCACCACCGCTCAGAACGTCCGCCTCGACCCACTCGCCCGAAGGCCCACGGACGAGTATCCTCTCGCCACCGTCCTCCAGCCTCACCTCCCCACCCAGCGCGTCCGACATCTCCGAGAGTAGCTTAGAAGCCACCCTCTCGACCCTCGGTAGCGCCACCTCACGCCTCACCTCTTTGGCCACCTTGAACACATCCCTACAAGCGTCGACGTAGGACCCGAGCGTCTTCAGGGCCTCGTACTCCCTCTCCTTCCGCCTCAACTCCTCCTTCAACCTCTCCAACTCCTCTCTCTTCGCGTCGACGTCCTCGAGCGCACGCCTCAACCTACCCCTCTCCTCACGCAGAGACTCTAGACGTCTCTCCAACTCCCTCAACTCCGTCTCCAGCCCGTCCAAGCCCCCGTGCTCTTCCTCGAGCGTCGCCAACTCGTCCCTCAACCTCTTGAGTTCGTCCTCGAAGGATCTGAGATCGCGCCTCCTGGCCTCAAGCCGCTCCCGAAGATCCTCGACCTCCGACGCCCTCTCTTTGAGCCTCTCGACTTCCCTCAACTTCCCCTCTATCTCCTCCCTCCTCCTCAACAACTCACTTCGGCGCGCTTTCAGCTCCTCCAGGAAGTCATCGTCCAAGGGAAAATCCGCGGTCTCCTCCAACTCTCGTAACTCCTCCTCCCTCTCCTCACGCTCCCGCTTCAGATCCCTCAACTTCCTGGCCAACTCCAGCGCGGACTTCAGATCCTCCAGGATACCTTCCGCCCTCCGGACTAGCTCACGGGGATCGTCCGGGACGCTCACGCCGAGTGATTCCATCAGGTCCCGTAACTCGCCCGCGACGGCCTCGAGGGCTTCTCGGTCCCGCTCCAACGCTTTCAACTCCGAAACGGCCGATGTCCTCTCCTCCTCCAGGCGCTCGATCCTATCCTCGATGCGCTCGAGTTCCCCTTTAACCTCGGCCTTTTCACTCTGAAGCGACTTCAGGGATCTCCTCAACTCCTCGAGCCTTTCCCGGGTCTCCCGCAGCAACCTCTCCCGCGTCTCCGAGTCCAGCTTCCTCCCGCAGACCGGACACTTGGAGCCGGCCTCTTCGAGGGCCTTCAACCTCCTCTCGAGTTCCCTCTTCTCGGATAGAAGGGCCCCGATCTCGGTCTCGAGTTCCTCCAGCCTCTCGCGTAGCTCCCTCTCCCTGCGCTTGAGCTCGCTCAGCTCCGCCTCCACCGCTTTCAACTCTTCCTTCTTCGACTTCAGGTCATCCTCGTCGGGGAGGGAACCCGGGACTTTTCTGATCAGGGATTCGAGCTCGGACAGGATCTCGGACAAGCGCTCGGGATGCGATGGGGCGCGTGGGATGTCCCCGAGTACGCCCTCGAGGCGTTCCTCGATGGAGTCTATCCTTCGTTTCAGTTCCTCGAGCCTGGCTTTCACCCTGGAGCGAACCTCCATGGTGGATTCCGCGCGCCTCAGCGTCGATTCCACTTCTTCCAACTCGCTTTTCACGTGTTCCAGCTCTTCTTCGAGTGTTTTCGGTTCGATACTCTCCAGCCGTTTCCTGGCTTCCTCCGCCCTTTCGAGCATCGTTTCGAGCTCCTTGACGTCACGACGCGCCTCCTCCAGCCTGTCCTCGACGCTCTCGGCTGCCCTGATCAGTTCCTTCCACCTGTCCACGACGTCCTCTAGTTCTCTTTTACGGGATGAAAGGCGTTCCAGCTCCTCCTCCACCCTTTCCAGCTCCTCCCGTAGTTTCGGTGCCTGGGAGACCTCTTTCTCTAGGCGTCGTATCTCGACACGCTTCTCCCTGATGATGTTCTTCATGGCGTCCACTCGACTTTCGACGATCTTGAGGGCTTCTCTGGCCCTTTCCGAGGCCTTGTCGAAGTCCCGAAGCCCCAACACGCCGTCGATGAGCTCTTTCCTCTCCGAGGGTGGTGCCTCGACGATGGCTTGGATCTCGCCCTGTTTGACGTACACTGCGTTCTCGAACAGGGACCTGTCCACACCCAGGGCGTCGGCCACGGCTTCGGTGACGTTCTCGGCCCCTTGCGCCACCACCCTCCAACCGTTTCCTTCCTTCATCCTCAGGACCGCGGTCTGCCCGTCGGGCCTGAACTCCCTTTCGACGCGGTATTCGGAGCCGTCCGGGGAGGAGAAGTCCAGCCTGACCACGGCCCTTCGCTCTCCCTTCCTGATGAGGTTCTCCCTCTTCAGGCGCCCGCGTTTCCCCCTGGGTGGGAAAAGCGCCAGGAGGATGGCGTCAAGGACGGTGGTTTTGCCGGCGCCGTTGGGTCCGACCAGGACGTTGACACCTTTCTCGAATTCGATCTCCGTGTCGACGTGAGACCTGATGTTGACCATATGGAGCCTCTTGATCATCCGGGACGGTTCCCCTTGATGAAGTGGTCCAGGGTGACGGGGCCCTTCGGGCGGTCTTCGTCCTTGAAGTCCTCGGATACCGAGGATGTTTCAGCCCCGGATCCAGGGGTTTCCCCGTTGATCGTTTCTTCCCCGGTCTCGACGGTGGCGGGGGTTTTTTCCTCCTCGAGGTTCTCCGCTTCCTCCCCGGTCCCTCCCTCGGACACGATATCCATCAGCTCGTCGATGAGGGCGTTGTCGACGGAGTCCGATTCCAGGATCTTGATCGCTACGTCGGTGAGGAGGTGGGGGTCCAGATCCCTCAACCCGCGAGAGGATACCCTTTCGGCCGCCGTGGATATCACGACGGTCGGATCGGCGGATCCCGAGGCGAGCTTGGCGGCTTCGGCGACGGTCTCGGGGTTCACGCCCAACGTTTCGGCCAGGGTCTCGGGGTGGGAGTACACGTCCCGGAGTGATCGCACGTTGGATTTGGAGAGGGCGTTTTCCAACCTCTCGGGGTTCACGTGAACCCCCAGCGCGGAGAGGGCGTTGTGGAGGAGGCGGGCCAGCGTGTCCGAGGGGCCCTCGTCGGGGGTGTCGGGGGTTTCCACGATGGCGGACCTAACCCTCCCCTCGAGGTAGGATTCGACCTCGGATCGAACCGATGGGTCGGTCTTCGGATCGTCGAACACGACCTTGACGACCGCGTCTTTTCCGGCGTCGCGTAGGACGGTTTCGAGTTCTCGTCTCCACCTCGAGGCGTCTTTTATCCTGACGATGGCCAGGGATCTACTCCACTCCACGGGGATGAACTCGATTCGGACGTCCTCCCCGTCCGCCTCGACGAGCAGGAACCCTCGTTCCTTCGTGGATGCTTCCTTGAAGGTGCGGGGCTCGGGGCTTCCCGGGTAGCAAGCGGGGGCACCGTGGAGTTCGAGTCTTAGGTTCGGTTCGTGGACGTGACCCAGGGCGTAGTAGTCGAAGCCGGGGGGTATCCTGCTGGGCCCGACGGTTTCCCTCGGTGAGGGTAGGGTACCTTCGACCGCCAGGTGGAGGACGGCCACGTTCACATCGGCCTCGGGGTCGGGTTCGAGGCGACCGGGTAGAACCTTCTCGAGTTGGTCCGGTCTCAGCCAGTGATGCCCGGTCACGTGGACCGTGGTCCCGTTCACGTCGATCGTTGTCGAGTCGCCCCCGACGAGATGGGTGAGGACTCCGGCGGCCTCGAGTACCCTTAGGGGTGATTCCGAGCCCCTTCTCTGGACTATCTCGTGGTTGCCGGAGACGGCGACGATGTGGGCGGACGCGTGGGAAGTGAGGTCTTTCAGGAGTTCGAGGGCCGTTCTCATCGCTTTGGGTTTGGGGCGGTGATGTTCGAAGAGGTCTCCGGCTATCAGGACGATGTCAGGTGAGTTCCTCTCCACGGTATCGATGAGGCGTTCGAAGGTTCTGTACACGGCTTCTTCTCGGGCGGATATCCCTCTGAGGGCGTGGCCGAGGTGCGTGTCGGCGATGTGGGCTATCACGGGCAAGCGGTTCAGACCCCGATGTCGAAGTCGTCGTCGACGTCGACGTTGGTGGCCTCGTGCTTCCGTATGACTTCGAACACGTCCGGGGTGGCGCCTCCGTGGGCGGTGCGTCTGGGTCTCACGTCGACGAAGAGGGGGATTTTGACGGCGCTTCCGGTGACGTAGGCGGATCCAACGGGTAGGGACTTGATACGTTCGAGGGCCTCCCTGGTGATGCCTTCCCCGCTCTTCCTGATGTTGTCGAGGTCGTCGGGGTTCGCGGTCTTGAGGATGATCATGGTGTTGCATTGGGAGAGCACCGTGGAGTCGACCCTGCCGGGTCTTTGGCTCACGACGCACAGGCCGGCCAGGAATTTCCTGCCTTCCCTGGCGAAGTCTCGGACCGCGGATATGGCGGTCTTGTCGCGTGTCATCTCCTCGCCCGTGGGTGCGAAGTTGTGGGCTTCCTCGAGGATCGTGAACACGGGCGGTATCTCGTCGCTCTGTCTGAACTCGAATATCCTCTTCAGGAAGTACGTGACGACGGCCTGCTGGGCCTCGTCGGGGAGGCCCTTGAGGCTGAGGACCACGACCCTTCCAGCCCTCACGAATCTGCGGAGGTCCGGCGAATCTTCCTTCCCGAACAGGTTCCCGCAGATGCGGTGGAGTTTCCTGAGGGAGGTGAGGGCCGCGTCGATGGCGGATTCCTCGGTGGCCTTTCGTACGAATTTCTTCTTCTCTTCGAGTTTTTCTATTATGTCGGCCAAATCGTACTTGACGCCGGTTTTCTTCCACTCATCTTTCAAGGCTTGTATGGCCTCGTGCACGTACTCGTCCGCTTTCTTGTACTTTCTCATTTGAGGAATTAGGAGTTTAAAGTCCTCCACGTTCAGGTTCGTCGTGTCTATTATGATCTCGTAATCGTAACCGTCGTCCGGTCCGTTGGGCCCGAAGGTGACGACGTCGTCTATCCCTTCGGGTTCCACGTCCCAGCCGTCCGGGATGGACTCGGCGGGTTTCCTCAGGGAGGGGTACTCGCCGTGGGGATCGATCACTATCACGGGTATGCCGAGTCTGGACATCTCCTCGATCAGCACGCCGACGGTGTAGCTTTTACCGCTCCCCGTCATGCCTAGGACGGCGCAGTGTAGGGATACGAGGGCGTTGGGGTCGAGGAACACGCGGGCGGTGGAGTCCTTGACACGTCCCAAGTACACGGCCCTCTCCGGGTCGGCCGGGGAGAGGAGCTTCTCCAGTTCCTCGTCCGACATCTTGTAGACCTTGGCCATGGGCTTGGCGGGGCGTCTGGCGTCGCGGATGTCGAAGTTCTCGGTGAGGACGCCCAACACCTCGACGCGGGCTATCACGGTCCAGTCGAGGTCGGGGACCGTGTTGGATCCCAGCATGAGCGCCCTCATGACCTCTCCTTTGATGCCCTCGTGAACGTCCCTCCGGACGTCCTCGACGCGTCCCATGATGTAGGAGGTGGGATCGTTCGGGTCCTCGGTCAGGACGTAGTCTCCGACGCCCACGGCCCCGTCGTTCGATACCACGAACGTGAACTCGGTCACGGAGGGGCTCTCGTACACGTACCCGACTTCTTCTCTCATGCCGTGTGTACCCTCCCGTTATCCCCCGTGTCTCCTTTTGATGTCGGCTTCCACGGTCTTGGACGCGAGCGGTTTGGGCCTGGATTCGCGCCTCAATCTCTTGAAGACCGTGGTGAGTACGTCCTCCCTACCCCTGCGTATGAGTTCCTTCCTTATGTTATCCTCGATCCAGTCGAGTACTCCTTCCTCCACCTTGGCGAAGGCGTCGGCCATGACCAGGTGGATGGGTATCCCGTACCCGTTGTAATCGACGGCCGTTGAGAAGATCACCGAGGCGGCCGCGTCGGGATCGACGAAATCGGGTATCTCGACGCGGAGGGGAGGGCCTTCCCTCGTCGTTCGCAGGTACATCACCCTGATCTTGTAACCGGATCTCTCTTCGATGGTCCTGAACACGGGGTAGTCCTCGTACGGTGGCACGAAGGCCGACGTTCTCTCGCCCTCGTCCAGGACCGAGGTGTCGGCCAGGACCGCGACGTCCCTCAGCCTGGGTCGGGCCTTGGCCAGTCCCTGCGCCTCGAGGAACCTGATCAGGTGCCTGCTGTTGCAGTCCTCTATCACGCCCACGAGGTTAACGCCTTCGTCCTCGCACCTCTCCAGCATGTCGACGCGGGTGGATATGACCTGGCCCCAGTAGTTCCTCTTGGTCGGGCTGTCTTCGTCGGCTCCCCTGAGATCGTGGTGAGGGACGATGGGCCCGTCCAGCATGATCCAGTCGGGGTTCTCGGAGGCCGCGGTGGCGGCTATCCCGGCCTCGAGTATCGTCCTTATCGCGGCGATCCTGAGCCTCGGGGTTCTGGTCCTGGTTAGGATGCCGTACCTCCAGGTGGTTAGGACGTCGTCGGTGGACGCCCAGGCGACGGCTCTCACGAGGTACATCACGACGCTTTGGTAGATCCTGTAGCCTTCGCCGCCGTCCACCCCGTAGATCTCCAAGTCGAGGTCTTCGGGTTTGACACGCTTCCTGTCCTTTCTCACGATGTCCTTGATGCGTTCCACGTCTTTGCTCTCTCTGGTGAAGGCTTCGATCTTGTTCACCATGTCGTCCACGTCTCTGGCCACGTCCTCGAGCATCTTCGAGTAGTCGCGTGGGATTATGGTGGTCTGCATGTACTCGTCGAGCTTGGCCGTGCCGTCGTCCTCGCTCACGAGCGTGGACACCCTAATCGTTATGATAATCGTAACGATTTGGGATTTGGCGCCCCGGCCGGGATTTGAACCCGGGTCCCGGGCTCGACAGGCCCGGATGATAGACCGGGCTACACCGCCGGGGCTCGCTCCCCTCCGTTCCCGGGTCGGAAGACCCTGATATATTAAGATTACCCCACCTTCGACACGGTGACCGTGACCGAAGTCCCAGAAGTCGAGACGGTGACGTAGTAAGACCCGAAGAGCCCGGGGACGGGGTTGGGAGGGTTCGACGTCGGAGATCCCTTGAGTTCCAGCCACACGGACTCGAGCACGTTCCTCTTGAGTAAACCGGCCACGTCATCGACCGTGGTCTGATCGTTGAGCGGGGTGATCGACAAGGTCACGGAAGCGCTGGTACCCGAGACCGAGTACCCCGTCCTCGTGGCGTCGAACCTGATCTCCTTGCCCTGGTACTCGAGCCCCACCCTACCCTCCTGGATCGTCTTATCCACACCCTCTCTCAAACCCTGAGCCACGTGGAACCATTCCCACTTCGGGCCCACGTAGGTGAAGAAGGTACCGACCGCGCCTATCACGACCATGGAGAGGAGGAGGTACTCGATGGACACCTGGGCCCGCCTCACGTCGCCGTCCCCCTGTAGGCCAACCCTATCACGAGCGGGGTTCCCGAGGTGGAATCCCACGTCACCTCGGTGACGGGAACCACGGCCCCCGTACTCAGGTACGCGTTACCGTCTATCAGGACGAGGTTCGGGTCGCCCGTACTCACGACGGTCGACTGGCCCACCGTATACCCCCACCGTCCACCGAGCAGGACCTGTATCCTGAACGTCCCGGAACCCAGGTCCTGAATCACGACCTTGTAGGGCGCGGACCCTATCTTAGAGGGCGGGTACACCTTGAAGACGACCACGTTATCGCCACCGGCCGGGCCCGAAGGACCCAGGAGCGAGGCGGCCGCGTCCACGGCTTTCTCCACGTAGTCTAGAACGTACCGGGCGGCCGTAAGGGTACCCACGTCGGCGGTACCCGCGAACACGTTGACCTCCGCGTTGAACAGGTAGGACGATAGGGCCACCAGCACGAGGGTCAGGAGGACGAACTCTATCGTCATCTGGCCCCTCATCACGGGACCGTTACCCCTACGTCGCGTTCGATACCGTTATCGTATCGCCCTGACAGGTCACGAGGAGCTTGCCCGGGACCGTCGGCGTTCCCGTCACCGTCGTGATCGGCCCTATCGTGGCCTTCGCCTTGGCGGTCACACCCGTCGAGTTGTCCTTCACGGTCACGTAGCAGACGTTCGTGCCGGACTCCGAGGTAACGTCGAACGACACGCTGCAGCTGCCCGGGGGGATGTTAGGGCCAGCCTTGACATCGACCAGGAGTTTCACGCTGGTCCCGGACTGCGTCGCGTTGGCAGCCGCCCTCTCGATGGCGTCGGCTATTGTCTCGGCCATGTGACGAAGCTCCACGGCCTTCTCGGCCTGGGGTACCGAAGACGTCAAATGAGGCTTGAGCGCGCCGAGCGTGGCACCTACCAGGGCCACCACAACCATCAGTATCAACAGGTACTCGGCCGACACCTGACCACGCCTCAAGGTTCCCTTCCCCTTGACGCGGGGATGACGATCGGTTCCCTGCGGAGGGTTCGTGAAGAGGGCTGTACTCTCCGACCCGCATCACGCCTTCACCAGGAGATAGGAGTGGGAAGCGTCCACGACCTTACCCTCGAACACGTCCCCCGGCGGTGAACCCTCGAACAACGTCTTCTTCGCGTGCTCATCCCTACCCCAATCGTCCTCCAGCCGGAGCACCTCCACCTCCCTGCCTATCAGCTCCCTGTTGGCCTCCCTGGCCCACTTCAACCTGAGGTGGTGGAGCAGCCTGCTCCTCTCGAGTTTCACGTCCTCGGGTACCTGATCTTCCATCTCGGCGGCCGGCGTCCCGGGCCTCCGGCAGTACCTCGAGGCGTGGAGTATGTGGGGCCTCATCCACTCCAGGAGTTCCAGCGTGTTCCTGAAGGCCTCCTCCGTCTCTCCCGGGAACCCGATGATGACGTCGGTGACGAAGTTGAAGTAACCGAGCTTCCTCGAGAGTACTCTGTAGTTCTCCTCTATAATTTCTCTATCGTAGGGCCTGTTCATACGCTTCAGGACCTCGTCGTCGCCGCTCTGGATAGGCATGTGGACGGTCCTGTAGAAGACGTCATCCCACGTGGCCAGGACGTCGGCCAACTCGTCTATGAACCGATGAGCATGACCGGGGTTGAACATGCCGACCCTCACGCGGACGTTCTCGCCCTCGCAGAGGCTAGCCACATCCTCCAACAGCTCCACGAGGCTCGTCCCTATATCCAGCCCGTAGGTGGCGGTGTCCTGGGACGTCAAAACGATCTCGAGGACCCCACGCCGTAGGGCTCCCTCGACCCTGCGGAGTATCTTATCGGGCGGGAAACTCGAGAGGTCGCCTCTGGCCAGCTTCACCGCGCAGTAGGCGCACCTGTTGGGGCATCCCTCGGAGATCGTCACGACGACTGACCTACCGGACTCGACCCGGGGGGCGTCCGCCTTCCAGGTCGGATCCCGATCCAACCCTATGAACTCGGCCTTCTCCCCCTTGAGGGCGGCTTCTACGGCCTCCGGGAGGCGATCCAGGTGTCGGGGTCCCACCATCGGTACGTCGGGCCTGATCTTACGGACCCTATCCGGGTAGGCCTCCGGGAAGCATCCCGCGACGACG
Source organism: Methanopyri archaeon (assembly GCA_013154335.1). Taxonomy (GTDB): domain Archaea; phylum JAADCQ01; class Methanopyri; order Methanopyrales; family Methanopyraceae; genus Methanopyrus. The sequence goes on along the minus strand of JAADCQ010000056.1, from coordinate 312 downwards.
AGGGGGGTCTCGATGGATCTCATGAGGTTGACCATCTTGGCGTCGATCCTGTCCCTGACCACGCACGTCAGCAACACTATCACGTCGTAGCATCCGGAGTCGTCGGGTTCCTCCTCCACCGATACGTCGTGACCCGCCTCGCGGAGGATCCCAGCGGCGAGGGCGGCGTCGTCCCTGTTGGCGTTGCAACCGTAAGGGACCACCTGTACCTTGGCCACGTCACTCACCCCCTTCCTCCAGATCTGGAACCACGCCTTTCACCTCGAGCAGGTACGACACCATCGAGTTGTAGGCGAGCACCCTCAGTATCGT
>JAADCQ010000065.1 GCA_013154335.1 Methanopyri archaeon | reverse complement strand
CTGGACGTCGTGTTCAACCCGCCCCCTTGGACGCGGGCCCTCCTGCTGTACTTGCCGGAGGGTGCCAGGGTCGATTCGGCCGGTTGGACTGTGCCTTCGGCCTTCGGTTACCGTTACGAGCCGCCCCCGGTGCATCCGCTTACCGTGAGGCCCGTGGGTTCCGTGTTCTGGTCACCGGAGGTGTTCGTTCCACCTCGTGGCTTCGAGGAGATCGTGGGTTACCGTTGGGAACTCTTCGCGCTTCCGTCCCCGGGACCGGGCCGTCTCGTGTGGGTTAGGGTGGAGGTGCCGGTCAGGGACGGGTGGATCGTGTGGCCCGCCCCGATGATCGACGGGTTGTACGTGTACGGGGGTTTCGACAGGGCGGTGGTGTTGAGGGAGGGGGAGCCCCCGTCGGTGCCGTCCTGGGGTCCCTTCCCGCCGTCCGGGGATTCGTTCGACCTCGTGCCGGTGTTCAGGGACGCTCCGGCGCTCGTGGTGAGCTCGACGGGTTACCACAGGTACGTGTTGTTGTTGCACCCCTGTCGGCCGGGTCCGTACGTGTTCGGTCCGGACGTGGGTCTGTCCACGGCCGTGATCCTGGGGTCGGCGGCCCTTTGGGTTTTGGATCGTGATCCGGTCCGTTTGGTTTGGGGTTTACTAGCGTCGGTTGCGTGTGGGTCGTGGTCGTTCACGGGCTGGGCGGTTCTTTCGGCGTTCCTGGTATCCACTTTGATCTTTACTTTCCTGGTGTGAATGGGTAAGTTTATGTTCGGTAAGATAACGTCCATTCTCACCGGGGAACGGTTTGCCCAGGGTCGTGACGCCGGAGGAGAAGATCGAGGAGTTCGCCCGTAGGGTGATGGAGAAGGGACTTCCCCAGATCAACAGGCAGAGGAGGAACGGTCGGATCTACCTGGTTCTGAAGTGGGAAGACGGGACGATGAGCGCCGGCAGGCTGGATCAAGTCGACGGTAGGGCGTTCTACGAGTTGTGTAAGGAGCTCAAGAGGATGTACGGTAAGAGTCGTCCTTCTTCGGAGGATTATATCAGAAAACTTTGGGAGTCCACGAGGCTTAGGGTGGAGAACGAGCTGATAAGCGTCAGGGAGTTACTGTCCGGGTACGTCAGCGATGAGGAGTTGGAGAAGCTTCGTGGAATGTTGAACGACGACTTAGATGGTATCAAGCCCACGGAGGGTTCGATCACCGCCGAGGTGTATTCGATACTCAAGCGTTTGGAGGTCCACGATGACGACGCGCTGGTGGTCGCGGAGGCGGAGTTGGAGGGGTTGGGGAAGAAGCCGGATCTGTACGTGAGGGTCGGGGACAGGGAGATGGTCGTCGAGATCAAACGTCCCGGGGGCGATCTCGAGGCGGATCTGGCGAAGTACGAGGGGTCGGGGTTCGGGGGGTACGTCGTGGCGACCGACTTCCGTAGGTTGAAGGTGTTGGGTCCCGACGGGGAGGAAGAGGAGACCGAGTTGTTCGATCCGGGGGAGTTCTTCGCGAGGGTTTTGAAGCTCCTGGGGGTGTCGTGACGGAGGGCCCACGCCTTGAGGGTGCTCGCCGTCCTCTTGGCGTTGGCCACGCTGGTTCAGGCCTCGCACGCGGTCGATCGCGGGGTTCCGTGGCTCAACCTCACGGATCGTCAGTTGGAGGAGTTGAAGGCGATGGGGGTCCCGGTGGCGTACTTCGGCGGTGAACCGGCTATCAAGATCAGGTTCGCGAGGGTGAACGCGCCGGAGATCTTCCACCCGTCGAGCGAGCGGGAGTTGGAGTTGGGGATGAAGGCGAAGGAGTACGTGGAGAGGAGGTTGGAGGAGGCGGGCGGTTACGTGAGGTGCCGGGCGTACGGGTTGGGGAAGTACCACAGGGTGATCGCGGACGTGTACCCGGACGATTCGCGTGTGAGTCTGTCGGACGAGTTGGTGAAGAAGGGGTTGGCGGAGTACAGGCACTACCCACCGCCCGCCCCGTTGCCGGCGTGGTTCCCGAGGGAGTTCAAGGCTAGGGTGGCCAAGGTCGTGGACGGGGACACGATCTGGGTGTACGCGAGGAACGGTTCCACGGGTGGCTCGGGTTCCCGGGGTGGTGGGTCGTCGTCCCCGGTGCCGGTGGTCCCGGTGCTTCCGCTGCCGTTGAGGAGGGTCGTGGGGTCGGCTTAGCGGCACCGTTCTTCATCGGCTCCGCGGCCTAAAGGGTCGTCATCCCCGCTTAAACCTTAAAGAAATATTTAAATATGGGTGGGTAGCCTCAACCACCCTATGCCTTCTCCGAGAAGATCCACGGGTACACCCTCGCGCGGGCCTTCCCCGGTACGGGGGTTTTTCGGTGTTGCGCCGGGGCCGGAAGGTCCGTGGGTTGAAGATCGAGGTGAGGCTTCCCGCGGTGGATCCCGAGGTGGGTAGGACCGTACTGAGATCGTTGAGGTCCGGATCGCTCCCCCGTGTGAGGAGGGGTGGTCTCTGCCCGACGAGGGGGTGATGGCCGTTGTTCGTGGCCTCCGTCGCGGCCTTCAAGGGCGGGACCGGGAAGACGACCGTGACGTTCAACGTGGGTATGGAGTTCGCGAGGCCCAGGAGGTACCGGGGCGTGGGGAGGACCCCGGTTCTCTTCGTGGACGCGGACCCCCAGGCAGTCGTCGGTCACGAGGGGTCGGGCGCCCCCAACTGCCTGTTCAAGCTCTTCGAGGTGGGTCCCTTCGAGCTGGAGCCGATCGGGTTCGAGGCGGGGGGCTTCGAGGTCTTCAAGGTGGAGTTCGCCCCCGACGGTCACGAGACGGTGGACCCGAACGCCGGTATCCACGACCTGGTGTTCGTGGCCAGGCCGGCGGAGAGCTCGAGGGAGATGTACGGTAGGGTGAACGTGAGGGAGCTCCTGGACGAGTTCGAGGGGGTCTTCCCGGGGAACGAGGGGCTGGCGCTGATCGACACGCCCCCTCTGAACGTCGAGCTCGAGGTGGCCAGGAGGATGCTGGAGAACTCCGACGTGGTCGTACCGGTCCTGAACTTCAGCTCGTACAATCAGATCCAGAGGTTCTTGGACAAGGAGGAGTTCAGGGTGAGGTTCGCCGTCGTGAACATGGTGCCCAGGGTGAACACGCTGGAGCTGAAGGAGATCATGGAGGATCTGGAGGGGTTCCTGAGGGGTACCCCGCTCCGGAGGGAGGACGTGATCTTCGTCCCGCACGACCACGCCCTGAACACGTGCACGGTGAAGGGCATCCCGGCCAGGTGCAGGAGGTACCGCCCGGACTCGGCGCCCAAGTTCCACGAGATCGCGCTCCACCTGAGGGGCGAGATGGTGAAGAAGGAGGGGTCCTGACGGGAGGGTCCCCCTCGTGAGGGTGAGCGTGGTCCCCGCGGTCGTGAGGTTGATGGAGGCGAGGCGGGCGTTGAAGGCCGCCCTCAGGGACCTGAGGGAGCGTAGGTACGGGGATTACACCATCCAGGTGTGTCGGGCCAACGAGAGGATCCTGCTGGCGGCCGTGTCGGCGGTGTTGAGGGCGGACGTGAGGCACCCGGGGGTGTTCATCGCGCTGGCGGGGGAGATCTGGGACCCGGAGGGGTGCGGCCGTGGGTACACGATCGAGGCCGTGAAGAGGATGTCCGCGAAGGTGATGTCGGACTTCCTGTGGGACCACGTGAACGGGCTCACGGAGAGGGAACCGACGGACGCGGAGAGAAGGATCGCCACGGACGCCCTGGCGAGCTTCGACGTGATCCGCGGGTTGAGGGGCATCAGGAACTCGCACCTGCACTGGACGGACCCGGGTCCAGAGGACCTCAGGGGCGCGCTCGAGAGGTGGGCCTCCAACTTCCGGGAGTTCCACGGTGACCTCGAGGGATGGAAGGAGAACTGGAAGGACAAGACCGGGGTGGAGCCGGGCTTCCCGGAGCCCCCGTTCCCGACGTCCGATCCCAGGGACATCGTCCGTGCACTGTCCGAGTGCGTGGACGACGTGCGGAGGACGTTGGCGGGTGGGTCTGAGGACTAGTCCTGTACCCACGCCGGACCCTCCGGCGCCCTGGGGATCCTCCTCCCGGGCTTCACCAGTCGGAGGGAGAGGAGGACGGAGGCCAGCACGGCCAGGACCAGGACGAGGGTCATCCACCTGGGGACCCCCGTGCTCGGAACGGGCGGGCTTGACCTCACCATCCTCCTGGCGTTGGGGAGGTTGCTGGACTTCGAGAGCGTCGCCCTCCCCGCGGTCGTCTTCGTCCCGGAGGCCCTCACCGCCCCCGTCACGCTCACCGCCGCCGCGCCACCTCCCGACGGTCCGGGGGCCCTGCTCAGTTCCGCCCCGGTCAGGGATAGGAACCCCGTGGGTCCTCCCCCGCCCCCCTTACCGGTCGCCCTACCCGGGTATCGGATGGCGCCCGTGGCGGTCGCGGCGGTGGCCGAGGTGACCGAGGGCGAGGGGCTTCCGACGGTCGTTCCTCTGGAGGCGGTGGGGGAGGTCGCCGTCGGGCCCGAGGCGGTGGTTGGACTCACGCTGGGCGAGGTGGTTCCTCGGGTTCTCGCCGCGGTCGTGGTCGAGGGGCTCGCGGTGGCGGCGTGCGTGGGTGAGGGTCGTGCGGTTCGCGTCGGGTTCACGACGGTCGTCACGTTCACGGGCTTACCCTCGTAGTTGTACCTGAAGATGACCTGGACGACGGCCAGACCGGGGAGTATCGCCTCGTACGTGGATATCGCCCGGAGGAACTCGTTCTGGATCACGGGGTTGCCGCAGACCGCGGGACAGCAGCAGAGCTCTCCCTTTTCGACGAGCGGTTCGATCACGTTCTTCACGAGCTGTAGGAACTCGGGGCTCTTCAGCAGGTTCGGGTTCACGAGACCCGCCTTGGCCCTGTCGTACGCCACCACCAGGAGGCGGACGGCTACGGAGAGGAGGCTCTCGGGCGCGTACCTCATCAACCAGGACCTCTCCCTCACGAGGAGGGAGGCGGTCCTCCTCAGGATGGCGGTCCAGTCCAGGAGGCCCGGCGTCAGCGTGCTCCAGCCGGTCACGAGGAAGTCCAGCCTCTTGAGGAGGTCGACGGCTCCCGCGTAACCGTGGAACCTCTCGCCCTTGATGTAGAGCGGGTTGTACACCGTCCTCATGAGGTCGTACCACGCGTAGACGCCGAAGGGCATGAGGAGGGAGAACCTGTACGCCATCACCGTGTTGCCCTGGAGGTACCCGAGCTCCGGGGAGGCCGTAGCCGACATGATCGACGCCAGCGTGCCCAGGAGGGTCGCGGCCATGATCTCACCGGCACCGGCCCCCTTGAGGAGGTCTTTGACCCATGGGAGCGAGACGCCCGACTTCTCGAGGGTCTCGGCCATCTTGGCCAGCTCGTAGACGGCGTTCCTGTAGGAGCCCCCGGTGAGCGTGAAGGCGGCCGGGTTCCTGAGGTTGAGGACGAGCATGGGGATCTCTTTCTCCTCCTTGGGTGTGAGCCCGTTGACGGCCTCCACGGCCACCCTGAGCCCGCCGTCGAACGCGTAGATGCAGTCGTCGTAGAAGAACGTGGCTTTCTCGTCCGACGAGGCCATGGTGTGGAGGGTGTAGTCGGGGGACGCCAGGTCGAGGGCCAGGAGGAGCGGTATCGGCACGCCCCAGTACCCGGGCCCGTACACGTAGCACATGCCGGATATCCACGAGAGGGCCAAGGCCAGCCTGTACCTCAGCAGGAACATGCCCGACTCGACGGCCTTCCCTATGATGTTGGTGTAGTCGCCCGGGGCCTGGGAGAAGAAGTTCTCGGCGGCCAACAGTGGTAGGTCGTCCTCGGGGATCGAGGCGATCTGCCTGACCCATCCCTCGAGCGGGACGTCCTTCACGTGGCGACACGCGAGGAGGGCGAGGTAGACGGTGGCCCAGTCCAGGAACGGGTAGTCGTGGGCGGGGTCCGTGAGGTAGGCGAGCTGGGACGCGGTGAACGTTATCGACTCGAAGCTGACGCCGTACCTCTCGCACGCGTCCTTGACGGCCTCGTACAGGTTCTCGAGCCCCTTCAGGAGGATCTCGGCCAACTCCCTGTGGTCGACGTGGGAGAACTCCTTCAGGGCGGTCTCGTAGATCGTCAGCACGGTGTCGTGGATGGGGTTACGCCAGGACCCCTTCTCGAGTCTGTCAACGATCGTCTTCAGCCTGTCGAGGACGGCTTTCACGGGATCGGACCTCAGGGGCGGTCTGGCCCCGATCAGCGACGGGCCGTTCAGTTCCTCGGCGAGGTACGGTTCGGCGGCGAGTATCGCCGCGACCCTGGACGCGAATATCTCCGAGACGATGTTGTAGGAGAACACGTCCCGGAAGCACGCGGTTCCGAGCACGATGGCGTCGGTCACGTTCTCGAGCCTGCCTCGGAGGACCAGGGACGCGGAGATCACGGGTGGGCCCTCGTTGACGAGGGGGAACCCCTCCACGGTCACCCTCTGGCCGGGCTTCACGTGGGCGGGTGAGGAGAGGATGCACTTCACCCGGGTTCGACCGTCGGTGATCACCAGGGCGTTCCCGTGGACCTCCTCCACCTCGCCCTCGACCCTCACCTCGCCCACGGCGGCGGATCCCAGGGCTAGGAGTTCCGTCGGGGTGAGGGCGGGGCCGTTCGGGGGGACGACGCGGGCGTTGAGGAGTTCCACGCTACGACCTCGCGGTACCGGTGCGCCCAGGACGGTCACGTAGTCGCCGACCTTCAACCCGGAGGGGATGGCCTTCGAGGGCGCCACCACGTCCACTTCAAGGCCGCCCGTGGGGGGTTGGATCTCGAGTACGACGTTGGACCCCTCCTTCCGCACCCCCTTCACCTTCCCGATCACGAGGACCAAGCGGTACCCGCGGGTCCCGATCAGGGCGTTGACGCGCAACGGGGCGCAGGGGTCCACGCCGACGACGACCCCGGAGGGGCCCTTCCTCGGTAGGCACGACATGAGGAGCATCTCCACGGCTATGGGGAGACCGCGCGTGTTGATGTTGTCGGTGGCCCAGTTGAGCGCCACCACCTTCCGGGCCACCATCCTGAGCGGGACGGCGACGGTGTAGGCGGGGTTTATCGAGAGGTAGTCGGGCCACTTCCTCGGGTCGAACATGCACGAGTTCTTGCCCGTGGGCAGCGCGTCGAGCTCCTTGAAGGGGCTGGCCGCGTAACCCGGGGGCACGTAACCCCCGTCCAGGGCCTTCAGGAAGTCCCTCATCTCGAGCACGGCGCTCTCCAGGACCTCTTTCACGAGGTGGGCGGCCTCCCTGTGCAGCGGGTCCTCGCCCCTCGTCTTCGGGTCCTCTATCACCTCCTCGCACAGGCGGAGGGCCCTCTGGTAGCCTATGGCACCCATGGTCGCGTTCCTGAGGATCTCGGCCGCGAAGGACGCCGTCGCCTTCACCGGGTCACCCGTGCCCAGGGGCGGCATACCGAACACGTGGAGGCCGACGGGTGTCACGTCGTGATCCTCCAGATCGTGCAGCAGGAAGTACAGCCGGGCGCAGTTGCCGTCGAAGTCCTTCTCGAACTCCTCGATGGAGTCCATGTTCAGGAGCTCGTAGGCCTTGGTCTTCCTGAGCAGTTCCAGGATCTCGTCCTTGTACACCCCGAGGTGCTGCGCGAGGTACAGGTGGAGGACCTTCTCGAGCTGCGCGTACCCGTCCCACAACGTGCAGGACTCGACGGTCTGCGGCAGGTGGTTGACGATCACCGCCCAACCCCTGCGCTTCGCCACGAGGGCCTCCGAGGGGTCCGCCACGTAGTAGGGGTAAACCTGCGGGACGTCCCCTATACACAGCTGTGGGAAGTCCCACCACGACATGAACATGGGCTTGTACGGGAGCCACTCGTAGGTCCCGTGCTTACCCGTGTTGACGATCACGTCCGCCCCGAACACGCGGGTGAAGTAGAGGTAGCACGCCAGGTAGTAGTGACAGGGCGGTAGGACCGTGGAGTGGTACGCCACACCGATCGAGGCGTAGTAGCCCCTGGCGGGTTGAGGGGCGACCAGCACGTTCCCGAAGTCGATACCCCTGATGACGAAGTACCTCCTCCCGCCGATGTCCACCAGGTAGGGGGAGTCCTGGGGTGGGCCCCAACCCGTGAACCAACCGTACAGGGCCTTCACCTTGGACCACTTCTCGTACTCCCTCTCGCAGTCCTCGAGCGCCCTGTCCACGTCCGAGGGGTTCGAGAGGGCGTCCGCGACCTCCCGGAAGAGGGCGCGTAGGTCCTTCAGGAACTCCTCCTTCTCGCGCGCGGGCATCTTGATGTAATCCATGTGGCCTTCCACGTAGGAGAGCATCGACTCGAGGCCCTCGGTCAGGGACCTGAGCTCCGCCCTGTCCACGATGGGACCGTACCTCTTCTCGCACAGTAGGAGGGCCTCCAGGTACCCGAAGATGCCCCTCTCGATACACAACCTACTCCACTCGGGTAACTTCCTGTACCACTTCAGGTACTCGGACAGGGGCATGAGGTAGACGTAACTGATCACCGACCTCTTCCTCACGAAGTGACCGTCCTCGTAGGCCAACAGGTCGAGGTAGATCTCCTTCCCCTCGACCTTCACCCTCCTGAGGATGTAGGCGCCGATGTTGGAACCCTCGTCCACCATCATCCTGCCCAACGCGTCGGCGAGGGGTCGGATCAGGTCGTAGGCGCGACCGTAGAGCTCCAGGGCCCCCTTCCAGTCGCCCTCCTCGAACCTACGCGCGGCTTCCCCCTCGAGCCTCGCTATCTCGAGGAGGGTGTCCTTCACGGCCTTGGCGATCTCCCCGTCGTCGCCCGAGGCCAGGGCGCGGGCGAGTTCCGTACCGGGTGGGACCTCGCCCTTGAACCGTTCCAGGTAGCGGGCGAAGTCCTCGGGTACCTTCACGTCGTAACCCTCCGCCGTCAACCAAGCCAGGAAGTTGACGATGGACGCGGGCACGTCGAGGGAGGACGCGATGGCCACGCCTTCCCTACCGGGCTCCACGGCCCAGTACAGGATCACGACCCTCTTCCTCGGGTTCGGGAGCTCCTGGAGCCTGATCCAGGCGGCGACCCTCTTCGCCAGTATCTCCACCATCCTCGGGACCGGGACGTCCACCCTCCACACGCGGTCGAGGAGGGTCGACGGGCCGTCGCGCCTCCACTCGCGCACGGACACCGGGATGCCCTCTATCATGCCGAGGTTCTCCGGGATGACCACGTCGTAGAGGGCCGCCCAATCCATGGCGCCGGGTACGCGCCAGTAGGCCTGCCAGCCCGTCATCGTCATGTTCAGCCTGATAGCCTTGATCACGGGCACGCCCACGGACTCCAGGATCTTCACCTCCGGGGAATCCGGCGAGAACACCTTGAAGAACCCGGCGAGGAACACGATGGCACGCACGTGGTACCTCTCGGCCACCTCCTTCAGGGCCTCGAAGACGCCCTCCGGGTCGCCGTCCAGGAGGTCGTAGTGGAACGCCAAGACCAGGGGGGACATGCCCCTGGAGACCAGCGCCTCGCAGATGGCCCTCACCGGGGCCGTCCACCCGCACTCGAGGGACACGGAGTCGCACACCACGAGGACGGTGGGTCCGCGCGGCTCGGGTTCCTTGGACAGCACGTACCCGACGAGCTTCGGCAGGCTGGTCTCGAGCAGGTGGACGAACCAGGACGGGTAGTCCCTCCCCCCTAGGGGGATCCGGGAGTCACCGTACCTCCGGAACGCTTCCTTCACCTCGGAGGGACTCGGGTCCGGGGGCCGGATGATCCGGTCGTGGACGTAATCGTACCCCTCGACCCAACCGTCGAAGGGGTGCAACGGGCCCGCCTTCCCGTCCAGCACGTACTCGAGGAGCGAGCGCATGTTCCTGACGGACCTGGACTGGAGGTACAGGGATAGGGGTACCTCGATACCGTCCCACGTGACCTTCACGGTGGATAGGTTCACGGCGCCCGGTGGGGCGGGAAGGACGTTGTCGTACACGAACACCTTCTTGCCCTCCAGGTGACCCAGGGCGGGTCCTAGACCGGGGGCGCCCGTGGTGTGGATGAGCATGATGATCCGGGCGTGTGACACGGCCTTCTGGACGTCGCTCACGGGGACGAGACCGTGAACCACGGCGTCCTCCACCACGACCTGGACGGGTAGACCCTGAGCGGCTCGGGCCGCGGTGAGGCCGGCCGACCAGTAACCCGTGATCACGACCAGCTCGGGCGACGAGGAGGACGCGGGGAGGGGTAGGAGTAGGAGGGCCGAAAGAAGGGTCGGAACGAGGGCGTGCCGCGTCACCTGCGAGCCTCACCGCCCCTCCTCCTTATCGGTACCAGCGGGGGTACCAGCACCGGTAGCCCGTGGGAGGACGTCGAGGACGTGGTGGTCGTCGTTGTCGTCGGGGGCGCCGTGGTCGTGGGCGTCGTCATGACCTGGTCCTTCACGTCCGAGGGCAGTTCCAGGACCGCGGCCAGCGCGGAGACGGCCTGCGCCGTGGCGTAGGAGACCTCGTGCACGTCCCTGTCCGGGAAGAACCTCGACATGTACAGGAAGAACCCGTTCTCCGGCGTCGGCACGTAGAAGTAGTACTTCAGGCCCTTGGACTTGGCCTCCTGGTACCGCTTGACTATGGCCTCGAGCGTCCTTGCTATCAGGCCGCAAACGTCGCCTCCCTTGTACCCCAGCTGCACCGCGAAGCAGAGTCCCCTCAGCGCCGCGCAGGTGCTCGCGAAGTCGGGCTCGTTCACGATGTACTCGTTGTACGGGAAGCAACCGGGCTCGTTGGGCAGTTCCATGCCCTCCAGCCAGGCCACGTACCTCTTCAGCGCCACCTGGAGGTTGTCCTTGGCGTACGACCCGAGGAGACCGGCCTTCTCGGCGTCCCTCAGGGCCCACAGCGCGTAGAAGGCGTACTCTATCGGGTAGTAGTACTCCTTCCAGTAGTAACCCTGATCCACGGCCTCCTTCTCCAGCGTGCACGGGTTGCCGTAACCGTCGATGAAGAACTGAACCAGCGCGTTGGTCGCCCACTTCACCAGGTCGCCCACCGTCACCGTCGTGTTCCCGATCGTCACCTGCTGATCCGGTGAGATCAGACCCAGCTTGATCGCGTGCACCAGGGCCAGCACGCAGGCCGCCGTGTCGTACGTCCTGCTGTACGGCACCCAGGTGTTGTTAACCTCCTTCTCCCTGAGCCAGTAGGCGATCTTGTCGGTCGGGTCGACGGTCAGGACGACCTTCTTCTGGCCGTTGTCCCATTCCACCTGGGAGGCGAGCACGGCGTCCGTTATCAGCGTCTTCACGTCGCTCTCGTACGTGGTCCAGTCGCTGTCGCTCACCAGACCGCACTCCTTACCGATCAGGAACGGGATCACGTAGTAGTACAGGACCGCGCCCAGGTCCTCCGGCAGGTACCCGTTGTTCTCCAGGTCGCTGACTATCTGACTCAACGAGGGCTTGTACGCGTAACCCCTCGGCTCGTTGACCGTGATCTCCCAGTGCAGGGCCCTCTCGACGGCCTCCTTGTAGGCCTGATCCGTCACGCCCTCCTCCACGGCGAGGACGAGGACCGGCATGGCGAACTTGGTCGCGTAGTACTCGGGCATGCCGCCGAACAGGACTCCCGGGTACACGCTGTTAGGGTACCCGCTCGGGGGTTCCTTGATGTAGATGACGTGGTTCTGCGTGTCCACGAGGGCCGCGATCTGACCCCAGACCTTGATCGCGGTCAGGTTGTACGTCCCGGTGAACGAGCACGTCCACGGATCCACCAGGATGATCCTATCGTCGCCCTTGAAGGTCACGGGCCACGTACCGACGTCGCAGTTCTCGACGGTGAACGTAACCTTGGCGACGCCTTCGTCGACCAACTGGGAGTTACTCTCTGTCGCGAAGTGCACGGAGTAATGCGCGCCCAGGTAGGTACCGCCCGGGTCCTCGAAGGTCCAGGACTTACCCACGTCCGACGGCGTGAACTGCTCCTGAGCGAGCCAATCGATGCACCCCTTCAGGCAGTTGTCCACGTCCTGGGTCGTGACCGTGGCACCTACGCACTGAGGGATCGACAGCAACACCAACGCGGTCACCAAGGCGGCTATCCTCATACCCTGATCCTCACCCCCTCCCCGTAATATCGTCCCGGCAAGTAGATAACATCGACATAAGTGTTACGATTGGTAGGGTTATTGTTATGAAACCTACGAACTTCCGATCCGCGTCGAACCCGGTTCACGGGACAAACCTACTCTAAAACAATCGTATGTGTTTCCAAAATTCCAAAAAGCGCGAGAGTAATATTATCGAGAACAGCCCACGCCACGATCGATACGTTTCCGTAGAGTGGGGGGTCGGGCCGGATGTCCCCGCGGACTGTCCTCACGGTCCAAGCGGTCCTAGCCCTAGTCGCCCTGGCCCAGGGCGCCCACGCCGACCTGGCCCCCGCACCCCTGGAAGTGTCCCCCGACCCCAACATCGACTACTACCTCCACGTCATACCGGCCGACGACTACTTCGGGACGGGGGTCAAAGGGTACGAGGCGATCGTGAAGGGATCCTCGGGTTACGCCACGGTGGTCGTGCCCGCGGACGCGAAGATCGAGAAGGCTGGCGCCCTGGACCTGGAGAAGGCCCTCGAGGTCTGGAAGAAGCGCGGTCAATTCTACGGGTACATCGGCAGCATGGCCATCATGTCACCGACACCCGTGACCGTGAAGGGCGCCCTGGCCGTGGACAGCTTGGACCCCGACGGGGCGTTGGAGCCGGAGGAACCGAAGGTCGTGGGTAAGGTGAAGGTACCCGACGACGCGTTGGAGGGCTTGGGGCTCGAGGGTCTGGAGGTCGAGATCCTACGTGTACCCACCGACACGGGCTACGCGTACGTCCGCTACGACCACGGACCCCTCACGGCCAT
>JAADCQ010000019.1 GCA_013154335.1 Methanopyri archaeon | reverse complement strand
TCAATTACTAAGTTAGTTTCTGATTTCACAACTACCCTCTTGGGGTACTCACCAACAGCTCTTATGTTTTCATCTCCACATTTATCCAGCTTCACAAGTTTACCATTACATTTCACTATTGATGGATTAATTATCAAGTAGATAATATCCTTTAAGACATCATCTTGAAGTTTTCTTTTAACAACGGATATAGAAATATCATCATCAATTTTCATCGACCAGTTCCCGCCATACTCCAAAGATAATATGGCGGGTGTTATCATCTTTTCATCATCAACCATGGAACTTAGTTTCGAGTATATCTTTATGAATTTAACATCATATTCGCCAGATTCATAATTAAATTCGGTAAATTCGTTAACATCTACCAACAGTCCTAATTCGCTTAACACATCTCTTCCTATTATCACATCATACCTCATATTCCTCCTGTCGGACAGGGTTGCGCTACAATTAATGCACTTTTCACCTATCTCTAAATTAACAGGCACGACAGGTCTCCTCTCCTTTTTGAGCCTGGAAGCCGCAGGGGATGATACCTTAACAACGTCCACAACTGGACCAGCTCCTATCCTTGATGCTAACGAATAATCTATTGAAACGTATTTGGCTCCAGTGTCTACTCTAGCTACTGTTTTCTCTGATCCATATAATCCACCTATCCTTATTTGTACCCTACCTCCTATTTTTTCCATTTATTCTCACCCGGACCGATGACCTCGTCTATCTCCCTGTCGTACAGCGGTACGATCTCTATCCCGAGGTTGGAGGCCACGTTCTGCATCGCGTAGTCCGTGGTGACGAGGTGGACGTCGTCGCTCATCCTGTCCTTCAGGATCACCGCGAGGGCTAGGACCTTGACGTCGGTGTCCGAGAGCTTCTCGAGGTCCCCGGTGAGTCTGGCCATCCTTTTCACCCTTCTCACGGCCCAGTCCTTAGGTTCCAATATCATCACGTTGTACGAGCTGAGCCTGGCCCTGGAGATGTCGTCCCTGACCTCGGATACCACCTCGGGTACCGTGTAGCACTTGGCGTCGTCCGGGGGGACGAATCCTTTGATGATGGCGCTGGTGTCGAGGACGTACACCTCTTCCTTCGACTTACCCCCCTTCATCCACTCCTTCCCCTCCCTGGTGGTTAGGAGCCATACGACGTAGCAGAGCTTCGACAACACGTCCACGAGCCGGGATTCGAACAGGATCCTGTAGAGCGTTCTCACGCCCAAAGCTGGTTCACCCCTACCATTCGAGGAACTTGGCCCGGAATTTGTCGAAGAAGGAGGTGCCGAAGCGGACGAACTTGGCCACGTTGTTGGATTCCGTGACTTCCACGGGGTTCTCCATGGCGACGTACTCCTGTCCGTCCAGCACGACCTCGGCCCTTTCCGGGTTGTCGACCTTGACGGTCACCGTCCTGTCCATGGAGACCACCAGGGGTCGGGCGCTGAGCTTGAACGGGTTGAGGGGTGTGATTATGGAGGCGGGGACCCGGGGTTCCACCACCGGACCGCCGGCCGATAGCGAGTAGGCCGTGGATCCCGTGGGTGTGGCCACGAGTATGCCGTCGGCCCAGACGTCCTCTATCTCGACGTCGTCCACGTAGAGCCTGTACCTGATCATCTTGGCCGGCTTGTTGGTGATCACCGTGACCTCGTTGAGGACGTCTCCTTCCGGGACGCCTCCGACGGTTACGGCCAGTTTCTTCCTGATCTCCACGTCGTAATCGCCCTCGCACACCCTGTCCACGGCTTCCTCGAGGTCGTCCGCCTCCACCTCCGTGAGGAACCCGAACTTGCCGAGGTTGACGCCGAGTATCGGGATCTCGTGTTCCGAAATCATCCTGGATATGCGGAGGATGGTGCCGTCGCCTCCTATCGATACGACGAGGTCGCTGCTCTCGCCGATGTCCCCGAGGCTCGCGTTCTCGTACCCTTGGATCCCCAGGGTCTTGTCGACGAGGACCTTGACGCCTCTCTCTTCGAACAGCCTGCAGGCCTCGGTCGCCGTCCTGACGGCCTCGGGTTGATCCGTCCTGCCGGAGATCCCCACCACCTCGGGGGGTTCTCCGGGTTCGAAGTCCGTCAACGTATCTCGTCCCCGAACTTCTCCAGTACCGCCTTGAGCGCGTCGACGTTCATCTCGTTGGCTATGTTGAGGGCCAGGGCCAAAACGTCGGCGACTTCCCCGGCGACGGCTTCCCTGTCCCCCGTTCCGAGGGCGTGCGCGAGTTCCGCGGCCTCCTCGCCGAGTTTGCCTGCGAGTCCGTGGCGATCCAGACCCTCGGGGTGCGTTCCCAGGGCCCGTTGGATCGTTCTCAGGCCCACGTCGGTGTCCATATCGAGGACGTCCTCGAGGGTCTCGGGATCCCGGGCCGCGGCCAGGTTGAACCTGAAGTCGGGTTTCAGGGGGACGTCCGAGGGATCGAGTTCCTCGCCGTCGGGATCGGTCAGCCTGAATTCGATATCGTGGGCCGCCAGCGGTCCCGCCACGTCGGTCGGTCTGAGTTTGCCTCTGACGTCCAGTAGGCCGTCGAGGTTGCCGATCCCTATCATGTGTAGTTCCAGGGCCACGGCTCCTAGGCACCTTATCCTACATCCTCTCGGGGGTATCACGGTCTCCGGGGTCCCGTACGTGTAGACGGAGAACACCCTGCCTTCCCGCGTCGAGGGGGTTCTCGGCTCGGTGGCCGGTAGGACCAGCCCGTTTTCCACGTCGGCGAGCGTTTCGGCGTCCGGGTCCGCCACGCCCACGGAGACGCAGTAGAAGGGGATGCCTCGGGCCGCGTTGTGGGAACCGTCGATGGGGTCGAGGACCACGGTGATCTCGGGGCGTTCGTCCGTGAGCACCTCCCCGGCCTCCTCGCTGATCACCCTGGCCGGGAGGTCTTCGTCCTCGAGGGTACGGATGAACGCGCGCTCGGCGGCCTCGTCGAGCCTCATCGTCGGGGTTCCGTCGGCCCCGATGCCGGTCACCTCGGCGGGTTTTTCGGAGCGCTCGACCGCCCGTAGGGCGGCTCGGGCGGCTCTCTCCACCTCCTTCGGGACGTTCATCGTTCGGTGCCCCCGGGTAGGAGCAGGACGAGGGCGACGGCGGACGCCCATGGGTCGTCGTCGGGTTCGGCCTCGGTGCTCTCGATCTCCACCTCGACTATGTCGGAGTTCCTGGTTTCCGCCATCGCCTCGACGTCTTCGAGCGCGAGTTCTTCGGCGGTGTCCGCGTCGGGCCCCGTTCTCTCGGATATGACGCCGTAACCTTCCTCGAGGTGGGCGACGGCGACGGCGGCGGCCACCTTCTCTTCGTCCACGGCTTTGGCGAGGACCGCGTGCACCGTCGTGCCAGGTGTCATCTCGGGGGGTTCGGGGAGTCTGATCGCGTCCGGGGGTAGGATGCTGGAGACGGGGACGAGGTTGAGGTCCGCCACGCCGGCGTCGGCCAGGGCGGCGTCGAACGCGGATACCTCGGTGGGTCCGGTGGCCGATCCGGAGACAACGGTGTACATCCTGGGGAGCATGGTAGTCGTCCCCGGCCTGAGAACTTTATTAACGCGTTAGCGCGGGCGGCTCCGTCGGGGTTCTCAGGCCTTGGCGGTGAAGAAGGTAGAGGTCAGGCAGCTGAAGAAGGGTAGGTACGTGATGATCGACGACGAGCCGTGCAAGATCGTGGAGTACACGACGTCCTCGCCCGGTAAGCACGGGTCCGCGAAGGCCAGGATAGTGGCGGTGGGTCTGTTCGACGGGAAGAAGAGGACCATCACCAAGCCCGTTGACGCCAAGATCGAGGTGCCGGTGATCGAGAGGAAGACGGCGCAGGTCGTGTCGGACATGGGTGACACCATCCAGTTGATGGACATGGAGACGTACGAGACGTTCGAGGTGCCGAAGCCGGAGGACGAGGAGCTGGTCTCGAAGCTGGAGCCGGGGGTACTCGTGGAGTACATGGAGGCGGCGGGTAAGAGGAAGATTGTCGGGCTCAAGGAGGAGGACTGAAGCCCCCTCCTTCCCGCTGTCGTTCGCCCCGGGCGACGTGGAGGACGCGGACGTCACGATCCTCGGGGTCCCGAGGGAGAACGTCCTGCCGGGTTTTCCGCGGGGCCAATCCGAAGCCCCACGCGTGATCAGGGAGGAAGCCTCCATCCGAGACATGGCCTCCCCTGACGGTGATCCCCTGCTGGAACTCACGATCGTGGACGCTGGGGATTCGGATCCACCCCGGGAGGACTTCGACGGCGTCCCCGTGTTCCTCGGAGGGGACCACACGGTGGCCTCGGACGCGGTGAGGATCGTGGAGGCCCGCAGGCTCCTGTGGGTCGACGCGCACCCTGATCTCGAGGATTCCGAGCGTCACGACGGCGCCCTCACGGCTTCTCTCGAGTTCGTGGACGAGGCGGTTCTCTGGGGCGTTAGGACGGGATCCGGGGAGGAATTTCGACGCGTCGAAAGTAGACCCGACGTGACGGTCGTGAACGACCCGTCGGAGGCCCTGGAGGAGGCGCGCCGGTGCGACCACGTGTCCCTGGATCTGGACGCGCTCGACCCCTCCATCGCGCCGGGTGTTACGGTACCGGAGCCCGGTGGTTTGGGCTTCGATGACGTCCGGCGCGTCCTCCGTGAAGCGGGCGCCTCGGGGGCGTCCCTGGACGTCTGCGAGTTCTGCCCGCGGGTGGAGCGCAGGGTCACGGGTGCCGTGGTGGTGAGGCTCTTGGAATCATTCCTGTGGGGGGTGCTCGATCGTAAAGAGGGGTAGTTTCAGGGCGGAGGACATGGACCTCGATGCCTTCCTGAAGAGGTGTGCCGACGTGGGCGCGCTCGGCGCCGGCAGGCTGGGTAGGGCGGCCGAGGTCCTCGAGGAGATGTGGGGGAGGGACGACGTCACGGTGGTCCTGGCGTTCTCGGGTCCCGCGGTGGCCGCGGGTCTGAGCCCGCTCTTCGAGGACCTCATCAGGATGGGTCTCGTCGACGTGGTGGTGACGTCGGGGGCTAACGTCGTTCACGACGTGCTCGACGCGAGGGGGTGGATGCACCTCAATCTGGGACCGTCGAACGTGAAGGGTCACGGGAGGATCTACGACGTTCACGTGCCTGAGGAGGCGTTCGAAGACTTCGAGGGTTTCATGTGGGAGGTCCTCGAGGATCTACCCGAGAAGGTGAGCGTGAGCGAGTTGCTTAGGGAGATCGGGGCGAGGTTGGAATCGGGGTTCCTTAGGGCCGCGGCCGATGAGGACGTCCCGGTGTACTGTCCGGGCATCTTGGACTCGATGGTCGGGCTCCACGTTTGGATATATTCTCAGGATCACGATTTCACGCTCGATATGGTCGCGGATCTTCATTCCTTCGCCGATATCGTGTTCGAGGCCGAGGAGTTGGGTGCTGTGGTCCTAGGTGGGGGTGTCCCTAAGCATTTCACCATGGGTGCGGCCATGCTCAGGGAGGGGCTGGACTACGGGGTTCAGATAACCATGGATCGCCCGGAGACCGGGAGCCTGTCGGGGGCCCCGTTCGAGGAGGGCAAGACCTGGGGCAAGGTCAGGGACGATGCCAAGGTGGAGGACGTTATCGGGGATTACACGGCGCTGTTCCCGCTCCTGGCCGTGGGCGTCCTTCAGAGGTTGGGGTTGATAGGTTGTGGTCGGGAGCGCTGATGACCGCGGTCTCGGGTCTAGCCCTGAAGCTGGGGGACGACGTGCTCGACGAGGGGCTGGGTCCCGAGTCCTTGGCCGTGGTGTTATCGTGCGCGGCCGTGGCGGCCTCGGTGTGCGCGGTCGGGATGGGGGTTCCACCCTCCTTCCCGGTTGGACTCTCGATCGGGAACGCGGTGGCGGGTAAGCTGGACGAACCCGTTCACGTCGTAGCGGCCGTGGTGGTGTGTATCGGGAGCGTGGCCGTGGGAGGGATACCCGACCCCGTCTCCACCTCCCTCGTGGCCTCCCTGGCGGCGTTGGACGAGGTCATGCACGATAAGGGGTTGGACTTAGGGGTGAGGCCCGCCCTGAAGGTCGGTTTACCCGTGGCGTGGGTCGTAGGGGTCGTACCACTCGAGCTTCCGGTGGCGGCCTGGTGCTTCGACGCCGGTTATCACCTGGGGGGTTGGATCGTTGTTCGAGCCTCGAACCGGGCTGGTGGTGGCGCTGGACGTGGGTCCTCGGAGGGCTGTGGAACTTGCGAGTGACTTGGACGGGATCGTGGACGGTGTTAAGGTGGGTTACGAGGTCGTGCTCGGGGGTGGTCTCGAGGCCCTGGCGGAGGTGGCCAACGTCGTGTCCGAGTCGTTCGTCCTTGTGGACTTGAAGACGGCGGATATCCCGTACGTGTCCGCGTCGATCGCGGAGGGGCTCAAGGAGGCCGGGGCCGACGCGATGATCGTGCACGGGTTCGTAGGTAGGGACACCGTCGAGGCGTGCGCGGGGGTACTTCCCACGGTGGTGGTGGCGACCATGAGTCACGAAGGTGCCAAGATGTTCTACGACGGGGTCAAGCTGGAGGTAGTGAGGATGTGCGAGGATATCGAGGGTGTCGTCGGTTTCGTGGCCCCCGCCACCAGGCCGTCCGTGCTGCGCGAGGTCGTGGAGGCGACCGATAAGCCCGTCTTCAGCCCGGGGGTGGGGGCCCAGGGCGCGGAGCCGGGTTCCGCGATCGCTGTCGGGGCGTCCTTCGAGATCGTGGGGAGGTTGATAATAAGGGCGGACGATCCCGTGACGGCGGCGAAGGAATTGGTCGACGTCCTTGGGGAGGCGATGAGGAGTTCCAGGCCGTCCGACCCGGGATGACGACCCCTATGAGCGCCGAGCCTACTTCTCCAATTCCACCACGTGTTCGTCCATGTCTATCCGCTTGACCTGGGCCCCCTCCACCACCTTCTCGTTACCCAGCACGTCCCTGAGGACCACGCCATCGTCGGTGACCTCGAGGTACAGGACGTCCTCCATGATCGTTTCACCATCCATCTTCACCTCGAACTCGCACATTGAGGGCGGCCCCCGGGTCGAAGGGTTCGGCGGGCTTAAAGGTGTTGTAGGCCTCGGGATCGGGTTCCTCGGCCACGGCGAACACGGTACCGCTCAGCATGGCCACGGAGGCCCCGATCACCTCGTCCCTCCTGTTGAGTTCCTTCGCCTTCTTCAGCGGTTCGTCGAACATCCCCAGGTGCTCGGCGAACTTCAGGGAGGCCTCCATCGCCGTCTCTATCCTGGGGTCGTCGGCGACCTCCTCGATCAGGTTCTCGGCGAAGTGGCACTCGGGTATCCTATCCACGAGGTCCCGTGTCTCGAGGGGTTTGGGATCGTAAACGTTGATGTACACGTTTTTAGGCATCTTGACCTGAACCGTGATGACCTCGTCCGGGTACCCGGTGGTCAGCCGGAGGACGGCTCCCCCGTGGTATATCGTGGTAACGTCGCCCACGCCGGTTTTCGCGAGGATCTCGACCTCGTGGGCCCTCCTGTGCACCCAGTCCCTGTCCGGGTTCTCGCCGCTGACCGCGGCGACGCCGGCTATGGTACCGAGGGCGGAGGCCGCGCTCGTCCCCATCCCACACCCGGGGGGAGCCCTGAAGCTGTAGGTTATCTTGAGACCTCTGGGAACCTCGACACCGTGTTTCCTGAGAACGTACAGGGATATGGTGGTTACCTTCGTGTCGACGGGCTCGTCCGCCTTGACTTCCAGGCCCCTGGGTCCGGGCTCTACCTCGACCCGCACGACTTCCCGTATGGATATGCCGAAGCCGGGGGATCCACACTCCTTGGGACGGGAGCATATTATGGGGTGAAAAAACCCCGTCACGGCCCCTGGAACGTGTAGCACGGGCAAGGGGTGATCCTGCCCGGATCACAGGTACTCCTTGAGTAGCTCCGGTACCTCCCACGGCGTCTTGGCGACCTCCACGCCGGCCTCCAAGAACGCCTTCTCCTTGGACTCAGCGGTCCCCTGTCCCCTGTGCACTATGGCCCCCGCGTGTCCCATCCTCTTACCGGGTGGAGCGTGCCTACCGGCGATGTACGCGACCACGGGCTTCGGGTAGTCCGTCTCGGCTATGTACTCGGCGGCCTCCTCCTCGGCGCTTCCCCCTATCTCACCGATCAGCACCACGGCCTCCGTGTCCGGGTCTTCCTCCACCATCTCGAGGAAGTCGATGAAGGTCATCCCGACGACGGTGTCCCCGCCCAACCCCACGCACACGGATTGGCCGATGCCGGCTTCGGTCAGGTGGTGGACTATCTCGTACGTGAGGGTGCCGCTTCTCGAGGCCACGGCCACCGAACCTTCGGAGAACACCTGGTGTGGCATTATCCCCATCTTGGTCCTCTCCGGCGGTACTATGATGCCCGGGGTGTTCGGTCCGATTATCCTGACCCCGTACTCCTCGGCCAACTGCACGAACATCATGGTATCGTGTGCGGGGATGTGCTCCGTGATCACGACTATGGGGTCCAGGCCGGCCTCTATCGCCTCCATCACCGCGTCCGGGGCGAAGGGGGCCGGCACGAACACGACCGATGCCTCGGCCCCGGTCTCATCCACGGCCTCTTCCACCGTGTCGAAGACCGGAACACCGTGGACTTCCTCACCACCCTTGCCGGGAGTGACCCCGGCGACCACGTTGGTCCCGTACTCCAGCATCAACCCGGTGTGAAAGCTCCCGTGACGCCCGGTGATACCCTGTACGAGGACCCTCGTGGTCGACTCTATCAAGGGTATCACCCCTGGGCTATCTCCACGGCCCTCTTCACGGCCTCCTCGAGGTCCTCGAACACGTCGATGCCGTGTTCCTTCAGTATAGCGTGACCCTCCTCCTCGTTCGTACCCACGAGCCTAACCACCATGGGCGTGTCCACGTCTTCCATCGCCCTGACTATCCCTTTGGCCACGTCGTCGCACCTGGTTATCCCGCCGAATATGTTAATCAATATGACGGAAACTCCGAGATCGTCCACGGCCAGGATGGCTCTCCTTATGAGCGAGGGGTAAGCGCCACCTCCGACGTCGAGGAAGTTGGCCGGCTCCCCGCCGAACTCCTTGACCAGGTCCACGGTCGCCATGGTCAGACCCGCGCCGTTGGCTATGATCCCGACGTCCCCTCCAAGCTCGACGAGGTGGAAGTCCTCCGTCTCCTCGGCGAACTCGGGATGACGCATCACGGCGGCGTCCTGGTCCAGGTTGACCACGGCGTCGGCGGCCACGAGTTCCCCTTCTTTCGTCAGGACCAGAGGGTTGATCTCGACCAGGTGGGCGTCGTACCCGTCGAATACCTCGTACATGGCCGTGAGTACGGATTCGAAGTCACGGAGGTACTCCCTCGGGATACCCGCGTCCTTGGCAACCAGCCTGGCTTCGAACGGTCTCATACCCAGGAACGGATCGACGTACCTCCTGGCGATCTTCTCGTCGGGGACCTCCTCGATGTCGACTCCGCCCTCCCTTGAAGCCAGGACTATCGGTATCCTCTCGGACCTGTCCAGGGATATCGCGGCGTACCATTCCTCCTCGATGTTCAACCGCTCCTCGACCAGGACCTTGTCGACGATCTCCCCCTTGATCTTGGAACCGAGGAGGTCCCTGGCGACTTCCCTGGCCTCCTCGGGGGTATCGGCGAAGAGGACGCCCCCGGCCTTCCCCCGCCCGCCGACAGGGACCTGGGCTTTGACCACGACGGGTCCACCGATCTGCTCCGCTATCCTCGAGGCCTCTTCACCGGTCCTGGCCACTCCTCCCTCCGGCACCTTGATACCAACCTCGCGGAGTAGACCCTTGGCCTGATACTCGAGGAGCCTTATCAATCCGCACCACCCTCCGCGAGTTCGGCCCCGAGCCTGAGGGCCTTCTCGTTCGTCTCCTCGGTACCGGGAGGAACGGAGTCCATCACGGCGTTGCGGAGGGAATCGAACGAAACGATGTCCGTGAGCTCCCTGTACGCGCCCAGCATGATCATGTTGGCCACTATCCTGAGACCCAACTCCTCCTCGGCCTTCTCGGTGGCCGGAACGCCCACGTGTTCGACGTCGCCCCGGGACGGTTCCACGAGCGTGGAATCGTAGACGACCAGCCCGTCCGACTTCACGTCCCCGATGTACTTGTCGTAAGCCTCTTGGGACATGACCACGAGATGATCTGGTTCCCTAACGTATGGAAACATTATTTTTTCTTCATCGGATACGATCACGTCCGACCTGGAGGCACCTCCCCTGGCCTCGGGACCGTAAGACTGCGTCTGCACGGCTTCCAATCCCTCGTAGACCGCGGCGGCCCGCCCCAGAACGACACCGGCGAGGATCACACCTTGACCTCCGAAACCGGCTATCCTCACCTCGATCCTCAATCACCGTCTCCCCCGGCCTTCTCCAACACCTTCCGGATCCTGGCGTGGAACGGCTCCCTCTCCTCGTCCCTCAGGATCCCTATCCTGATCTTACCCTCCTCGTCCCTGGTCGACGTGTTCTCCCTGAGCCATTCCACCATCTCCCTAGCGTCCCGAAACCCGTTCCGCCGCCCGTAGTTCGTGGGGCACTGGGACAACACGTCTATGAACGAGAACCCCTCACGATCCAGGGCCCTACCTATGGCCGCCTTGAGCTGGACGGGGTGGGCCGTAGTCCAACGCTCGACGTGCGGAGCCCCAGCTCCCATCACCAACTCGCAGAGATCAAAAGGCGGTTCCGGGTTCCCGTACGGCGTGGTCGTGGAGACGTCACCCTCCGGCGTCGTCGGGCTGACCTGACCACCGGTCATGCCGTAGATGTAGTTGTTAGCGCAGATCACGGTGACATCGAGGTTCCTCCGGGCGGCGTGGATGAGGTGGTTACCACCTATCGCCGCCGCGTCACCGTCCCCGGTTATAACTATGACCTCGAGGTCAGGGTTCGCCGTCTTCAGACCCGTGGCGAAGGCCAAGGGTCTGCCGTGCGTGGTGTGCAGGGAGTCGAGACGGAAGTAACCGGGGAGCCTCGAGGAGCAGCCGATACCCGAGACTAACACCGTCTTATCGGGATCGAGATCCCCGTTCTCGAACCTCTCGGCCAACTCGCGGGCGAGAACGTTCAGTATGGTCCCGTTGCCGCAGCCCGGGCACAGGATATGCGGCCACCTATCCATGCGGAGAACGTCCTCGACGTCCACCCTCGCTCAACCCCCGAGCCGTTCAACCTCCTCGACGACCCTCTCGGGCGTCGGAGGGTAACCGCCCGGGTACCCGAGCAGGTGGACACAGTCCGGATCCAGTGCCATCTTCACCATCTCGTAGTACTGGCCCAGGTTCATCTCGACGACCAGGACCTCGTACCCGTCGAGGAGTCTCCGGACAAGCCCCTCGTCGAACGGGTGTATCACCTTCGGCCTGAACACCGTGACGCCCGCCTCCTCGGCGGCCTCGAGTACGGTCCTGGCGCATCCCCCGTACGCCACCAGGGCGATGTCGGAGTCGCGCTCGATGAAGTCGTAGCCGACCGACTCGTGTATCTCCCCCGCCCTTTTCCGCACCTTGTTGCAAAGCCGCCGCACGAGCTTCCGATGCACCTCCGGGTCGTCGGTACACGGGTAACCCCGCTCGTCGTGCGTCAACCCGGTCACGTGAACCCTGTGTCCCCGGCCGAAAACGGGCATCGGCGGCACGAGATCGTCGGGTTCGAGCGGGAACGGTCTCTCGACCTCCTCGCCCTCGGGCGGGAGCTCCCTGTCCACGGTCTCCACGTCCTCCCTAAGGACCACCCTCTCCCTCATGTGTCCCACGACCTCGTCGGCCAGAAGGACCGCGGGTACCCTGAGCGTCTCCGCCCAGTTGAAGCACTCCACGGTGAGGTCGAACATCTCCTGAACATCGTACGGGGACAGGGCCACCACCTCGTAATCCCCGTGAGACCCCCACCTCGCCTGCATGACGTCGCCCTGCGAAGCCTTGGTGGGTTGACCCGTGCTGGGCCCTCCCCTCTGGATGTTTACGACGACGCAGGGGGTCTCGGTCATCACGGCGTAGCCCATGTGTTCCTGCATGAGCGAGAACCCAGGGCCCGACGTGGCGGTCATCGCCTTCACACCGGCCCAGGAGGCCCCGATGACGGCCGCCAACGACGCTATCTCGTCCTCCATCTGAACGTACACGCCGCCAACCTCCGGGAGGCGGGCGCTCATCCTTTCCGCTATCTCCGTCGATGGCGTGATAGGGTACCCCGCGAAGAACCTGCACCCGGCCGCTATCGCTCCCTCCGCGCAGGCCTCGTTCCCCTGCAGGAACTCCACCTTCCCGTTTTCATCCCTCATCGGCCTCCACCACCTCTATCGCGACGTCGGGGCATATCATC
This sequence comes from Methanopyri archaeon, assembly GCA_013154335.1. GTDB lineage: Archaea > JAADCQ01 > Methanopyri > Methanopyrales > Methanopyraceae > Methanopyrus. The sequence continues at coordinate 556 of JAADCQ010000019.1, read as the reverse complement.
TCGCACTGCCTACAACCGGTACACCTGCCCACCTGCTCGGGCAACCGGTACCCTTTCTCGTTCCTCCTGTCCGACTCGTCCAAGGCGTCGACGGGACACACCCACACGCACAGGAAGCATCCCTTACAGAACTCCTCCTTGATCCTCACCTCGAAAGAAGGGCGTCCGCCAGCTCTCTCGCCCCTCTCCTCACGGTTTCCGCCTCCCATACGGGCGACCCCTTAACCTCCAATTCTACAACCTCCTCGTCGAACGGAACCTCGATCACGACATCCGCGTCCAGGTCCGGGCGTTCCACGCCCTCCCTCCACTTGTTAAGGACGACGGCCACGTTCTCGACTCCCATCTCGCGCGAGAGGAGCACGGATCTCCTCGCGTTCTTGACGGACTTGAGCGATGGCTCGCACACGACGACGATCCAATCGACGCCCTCGAGAACCCTACGACCGAAATGCTCCAACCCGGCGTCGGTGTCGATGACGACGGCCTCGTCCCTGGCCGTGACGACGTGCCTGATCAACCTCCTGGCGAGGGCCGCGGCCGGGCAGAAACAGCC
>JAADCQ010000060.1 GCA_013154335.1 Methanopyri archaeon | reverse complement strand
TACATCGTTAAAGTTATCAAAACGATTGGGAAAGACGAATACAGGAAACTGAAACGTTTTATCATAGAGAACACGGGATCGGGGCACGGTCCCCTCAAGGACGCGGTACCACCCGACGTGTTCCACCCCGAAAAGGGTCTCTGCGACGAATTCGAGGTCATAATCGCGGAAACACCCGAGGGAAGGATGCTCGGGTGCGTCGGGGTCAACCCCGAGCCCGGACACCCGCACAACGTGTTCGGCCTGGTCACCGCCCGCGAGCTCGGCGAACGCAGGTACCACCTCGGTCACGTGCTCCTCGCCCACGCCCTGAGAAGGGCCGTATCCCACGGTCTCAACGAGGTACGCGCCACCCCGATAAGGAGGGCGCTACCTTTCTTCACGGGGATAAGGGCCGATCCCGCCCACGTGTACAGGGAACTCGAGACCAGGGTTAGGTTGTGGAGGCGCGCTCGAGACGACACGTTCCTCGACCTGACGCTCGTTCCGGAGGATCTACGTCGGGAGCTGATGCTCCACGGGGTAAGAACCTTGAACGCCGAGCGCCGGCCGACCCCGTTCAGCCGTATCGACGGTCACGATCCCGTTCACAGGTTCAGATCCGGCCTCAAGGCCTTCACGCTGGTGGCCGGCGCCGGGGAGTGATTCGACATGGTGGAGGTGACGGTGATCCTACCCACGTACAACGAGCGCGAGAACCTCCCCATCATAATCCCCGCCATAGAGGACGTGTTCGAGGAAGAAGGCTGGGACGCGGAGATACTCGTCGTGGACGACGATTCGCCCGATGGAACCGCCGAGGTCGCCAGGGAGTTGGCCGAGGAGTACGGTAACATCCGGGTCATAGTCCGCAAGGAGAAGCCCGGACTGGGTCTGGCGTACAGGAGGGGCTTCAAGGAAGCCGAAGGCGACGTCGTGGTGTGCATGGACGCGGACGGACAACACCCTCCCGAGTACCTGCCCGACCTCGTGAACCCGGTTTTGGAGGGGAAGTGGGATTTCTCCCTGGGATCCAGGTACGTGGAGGGGGCCGTCCTCGAGAACTTCCCGTGGTACAGGCGGCTCAACTCGTGGGGCGCCAGGCTCGTGGCCAAGATCCTCCTCAAGATACCGTACAAGGATCCGACCAGCGGGTTCAGGGCCATCGACAGGGAGATCGTCGAGAAGGGATTCCCCTACGTGTCGGAGGGATTCGAGATCCAAGTCGAGACCCTGGCCAAGGCCCACTACATGGGATACAGGGTGGAAGAAGTCCCCTTCACTTTCAGGCCAAGGGAGAGGGGGGCTTCCAACGTCAACATCAGGCAGATACTGAGGTACATACGCGGGGTTCTGAGGATACGCAAGCACCTTAAGGAGAGAGGCCTGATGTGAGCGACCGGACCGGAAGGGGTGTTCCGGATGGCCAAGAGGGTCGTGGTGGTCGGAGGCGGCGCCGCCGGGATCACGGCCGCCAGGACCGCGAGGGAGGAAGGTGCCGAGGTGACGCTCGTGACTGCGGAGGAGCACGTCGCTTACTCCCCATGCGCGCTCCCCTTCGTCCTCGCGGGCGAACTCGACCTCGATGACGTCGTGATGAGGACGCCCGAGCACTACGAGCGGATGGGGATAGAGGTGCTAACGGGCACCGAGGTGGTGGAGGTGGACACCGACGCCAAGGTCGTGGAGACGGAGGACGGCGACAACATCGAGTACGACTCCTTGGTCCTCGCGACCGGTGGCGAGCCCTTGGTACCGCCGATCGACGGGGTGGACCTTGAAGGCGTGTTCACGCTGAGGAGACTCGAGGACGTTCCACCCTTGATGGAAGCCGTGGAGGACGCCGAGAGGGCCGCCGTCGTCGGGGCCGGTCCCATAGGGGTCGAGGTCGCCGACGCCCTATCCCGCAGGTTGGAACGCGTTTACCTCATCGAGATGCTCGACCGCGTCCTTCCGCAGATGTTAGACGGGGAGACAGCTTCGTTCCTCGAGGAGACCATGACGAAGCGGGGCGTCACACCGCTCCTGGGCGAGCCTTTGGAGGCGATCCGTGGGGACGATGCCGTTGAAGAGGTCGTGGTGGGAGGCGACTCGTTCGAGGTAGACATCGTCGTGATGGCGGTGGGTGTGGCTCCGAACCTGGAGTTGTTCGACGCGATCGGTGCCGAGACGCTACCTTTCGGCGTGCTCACGGATCCCGCTCTCAGGGTCAAAAGCGAGGATGGAGGCGTGTTCGGCGATGTCTTCGCCGCGGGGGATTGCGTGGCCGACCGGTGCGCCGTCACGGGGGAGCCGGTTCCCAGTCAGTTGGGTACCGTGGCCGTCAGGCAGGGTAGGATCGCGGGTCTCAACGCGGCGAGCGACGAGCCGAGGGCGAGGTGGAACGGTACCCTGAACACCGCCGTGGTGGTGGCTTTCGGGCTCGAGGCGGCGTCGACGGGGCTGACCGAGGCGAGGGCCGGAGAGCTGGGCGTACCGGTGGTATCGGCGACGGTGGAATCGACCACGAGGGCTAGGTACTACCCGGGCGGTGAACCCCTGGTCGCCAAGTTGATCGCGGAGGAGGGATCCGGTAGGATCGTCGGTTGTCAGGTGGTGGCGGGAGAAAGGGCGAGGGAGCGCGTCGATGGGATCGCTCTGGCCGTGAGATCGGGTGCCACGGTTTGGGACTTGATCGATTGGGACTTCTCGTACTCGCCCCCCGTCGGTAGGGTGGTGGAGCCTCTTCACGAGGCGGCCATCGAGTTGGCAGGGGAGCTCAGGTCGTGATCAGGGAGATCGTGGCCGCCCTATCTTCCCTCGCCGCTCTCGTGGCCTTGGAATCGGGGACCGGTGTCGCGCTCGAACTCCTGAAGCACAAGTGGGCGCAGCACCCCGAGCTCTTGGCCATACTCCCCGCGTTGATGGACTTCAGGGGAAACGTCGCGCTGGCACACTCCTCCAGGGCCACCACCGCTCAACACCTGGGTGACGACAGGGCCATGGTCGATTCCACCGTAGCCACCATGATAGCGTGCCTTATCGTGCCTCCTTTCATAGCGTTCGCCGTCCACGAGATGTACGGTGGGAACCTCGAGGAGCTGGCGGCCGTAGCGGTCCTGACGATGTTGGCCGTGGCTTCCGTCGTGACACCGTTCACCGTCGCCGTGGTCAAGGCGTCGGTTAGGCTGGGTTTGGACCCGGATCACGTGGCGCCGGCTCTGACCACGTCTCTGTCGGATATCCTCACGGTCGTGTTCACCTTCCTAATCGCCGGGGTGATAATCTCGTGAGGTTGCCTTTCGACACGCGTAACGTCCTTCGTATCTTGAGGTCGGTCCTGGTGGTATCCATATTGATGGCCGTGTTGAGTTCTTACTCCGGTTCGTATCTGGCAACGTACGAGAAGAAGTTGGAAAACACCCCCGGTCTTGCGGCCCTTCTCCCCGTGATGATGGCGGCGATAGGGGCCGCGGCTTCCGCTTACGGGAGTAGGTTGTCCACGGATCTCCACCTCGGCCGGCCGTCGGTGATCAGGGCTTTGAAGGACGCTTCCGCTCAGTTCCTAGCCCTTATCATCGTCCTCGGGGCGTACGCGGAGGTGATCTCGCTCGTCTTCGCCTCCGGGAAGCCCGGCCTGGTCGTGCTGGCCTTGAAGACCACATCGTGCGCCTACGCGGTCGCCGCGGGCTTGGCGACCGCATCGGTCGTGGGGGCCGTCAAGGCCGGGGTTAACCCCGACGACGTGGTCGGTCCCCTGGTGACCACCGTGACGGATGCCGTTACCATAATCCTCTCCTTGCTCTTCGCCCCTTGAACGCGGGGAGGGGAAGCACGCTTTGGCGCACGAGAACATGGAACTCGAGATGATAGAGGAGTTGATCAAGAAAAGCGACGTGGTGGAGCTCCTTTCCGAGATGAAGGACCTGACGCAGCTCTCGATGGATCTCGTTTATTGCGTGCTCCTGTACGGGGACGAGGAGCTGGCCGATGAGATCGAGAGGATCGAGGAGAGGCTCGACGTTCTATCCATAGCCCTGAAGTCCAAGGTCGCCCTGGCGATAAGGAGCCTCGAAGACGTGAGACAGCTGTTGCCCATAATGGAGCTGGCCGAGTCGCTGGAGGTCATCACGGACGCCGCGGCCGACGTCGCCGAGACCGTCGAGATGGGCGCGGAGCCCCATGAGGTGATCAAGAAGGCGATAGAGGAGTCCGAAGAGAGGGTGTTCAGGGTCGAAGTCGAGGAAGGGTCGGAGATAGCCGGCAAGACCCTCGGGGAGGTCAAGCTGGCTAGCAGGACCGGCATGCACGTGGTAGCGATAAGGCGCGGTGACAGATGGATCGTCGGACCGGACAAGGACGCGGAGGTGAAACCCGGAGACGTTCTCATAGTCAGGGGTCCGATCGAGGGGTACAAGGCGCTCCTCGAACTGGTGAAGGGGGGTGAGGGTTGAGGAGGGAGACGAGGCGGGAGAAACTGATCAGGATACTCTCCGAGACCGAAGAGCCGCTGACCGTCGACGATCTCGCCTTCTACCTCCACGAGGAGGACCGTAGGTCGATAATCGAGGATCTCGAGCACATCGCCAAGACGGTGAGGCGGGAAGGTATGGTGCTCCTTATGGAACCGGCCAGGTGCAACAAGTGCGGTTACGTGTTCAGGACCGCTCGGGTAAAGCCCCCGAGCAGGTGTCCCAGGTGCAAGTCCGAATGGATAAGCCCGCCCAGGTTCATAATCAAGGAGGACTGACCGTCATCAGACGACCACCCGACCCCAGTACCTCCTCGTCCTCGAACCACGCCTCCACGTCGTCCAAACGGTCTTGAACGTCGTCATCACCCACCTCGATCCTCCAAAGTACCAACCCCTCGGCCGGGGCCGCGGGTGGCTTCTCCGAGGGCTCCCACATTCCCTCGAGCATCGATTCGATATCCTCGGTCGAGATATACCCTCGATCCACGGACAGGAGGGCGCCCGCCATTCTCCTAACCATCTCCCACAGGAAGGCCCTACCTACGACCCTCAAGACGTGAAAAGGACCCCAACTCAGAATCTCACACTTCTCCACCTCGAGGACGGGATCCCTGCCGTCTTCCCTCCTGAAGGCCGAGAAATCGTGCTCGCCCTCGAACAGGGAAGCCGTCTCCGAGACGACATTCGGCCTCTCGAGGGCCCCGAGGAAGTACCTGTACTCCTTCCGGATCACGTCCCTCCTTGGGTTCAGGTCGGTGATGGCCCTCGACACCACCCGCACGTCCTCGGGTAGTCTAGCGTTGAGGGGAGCGGGTCGCAGAACCTCGGGGTTCCCCTCGACCGACACCAGCTGGTACCTTGCGTGGGCACCCGCGTCGGTTCTCGAGGAGTAGGACACGATCTCGGCGCCGAGGTCCCGGAGGGCCTCCCTAAGCACGCCCTCCACCGTGGGTACGTCGGGCTGGTATTGGAACCCCCTGTAGCGCGTCCCGCGGTAGGCTACCCTGAGGAGAACCCTCAACCGCGTGTCCCCGTCGCCGGGGGCTTGTACGGGAGCCTCTTGTAGACCTCTATCATGTCGTCCGCCGACACCAGTTCCCTACCGGCGAACCTTATCCCCGGCTCGTCGACGACCTCGCCGGCGACCACGAACGGTGCGCCCTCCTCCAACGCTATCCGCCCGGCCTTCTCCACGTCGTCCGGATCCATACAGACCATGAAGATACCCAGGTACCCGGTCCAAGTGGGGTACGGCATCGATCTCAGTTCCAGTCCTTTCCTCGCCTTGCCCATCATCTCGAGTAGGTTACCGAGCACGCCTCCCCTGCTCGCGTCCTTGGCGGCGCTTATGTCGACGCCCTCCTCTATCCACCTCAAGTACGCGTTGAACTTCGCCCTGGCCCTCCGCACGCGCTCCCCGACGTCCCCCCTGACGGGCTCCCCCAGGAAGACGAGAACATCCCCCTCCCTGGCGGTTCCGTCCGGTATAGGCTCGTCGGCCACAAGTCTGCCTATCACCGTGACGGACACGCAGGAGACCAGCTCGGGGTGCGACTGGGTGTTACCGCCGACGATACTTATGCCGAGGCCCTCCGCCTGTTTCTTCAGGTCCTTCAGGATCTCCTCCGCCTCCTCCTCGTCCTCCGCCTGTATGGTGTCGAAGGCCATCACGGGTTCACCACCGGTGACGACGACGTCCGCGGCGGAGTGAACTATCGCCGCTTTGCGGCCTATGTTCGCCGGATAGGGACCCTCCGAGTTTATGACCAGGCGTTCGCCCCCGATCTCCACGACCGTGGCGTCGTCCCCTTGATCGACGCCCAGCAGGACCTTCCACACCTCGGGTTCTTCCCTCAGTATCCGCCTGCAGAAGTTGGTCTCCTCGATGTGTTCGAGCAGCCTCTCCAGGTCGGGTTCCTCCATCAAGTCCCGGCGTCCCCCAGGAGCGTGAGGGCCGTTGGAACCGCTAGACACGCCATCGAGAGCGACGGGTCGACGCCCCTCGTTTCGGAGTAAATCGATACCGCCGCCGCTGCCAAGGCCACGCCGAGGGATCCCGGGCCGTGGAGGGCGGTCATCAGCGTTAACCCCACGACGACAGACGCCGTGATCACCCTGCCGCGGGCCCCGGACACCAACCGTCCAAAGGGGGAGCAGCACGCCGTCAAGATCCTCGTGCCCAACACCAGACCGAGGGCGTACAACCCCATGTACTCGAGCGTCTGTTCCCACGTCACGCATCCCAGGTGCCTTTGGAGGTACACGGAGGCACCGCTCCTCGGGTTGTCCATGTAGTACAGGGACGTGACCGAAGATATCGCGTCGGCGGAGTCGACACCCGACGTCGCCATGACGTACCTTTCGGCCGAGTTCATACCGAGTCGTAGGAATATGGACACGACGTTGGCCGGACCTAGCCCTGGGAGGAAACCCAGGAGTATCCCCGTGGTTGAGGCCAGGATGGCGGACTTGATCACGTCGCTCGTGTCGGGTTCGGGGGACACGTCGTGTTGGGTCGGGATCTCCACCCGCTTGGTCACGGAGAGTACGCCGGGCCCGATGGCGAAGAACCCCGTGAGCATCGAGCCTATCGGGTTCACGACCGGGATGTTGGAGTCGAGGGCTATGTAGCCGATGAGGGAGGCGGCCCCGGCGGTGACGAGACCGTGTTTACCGTTGTCCCTGGCCTGGAGCGACACCACGGAGAGTATCGCGAACGGTATTAATGGGGCGATGTAGTGGTAGTTGGCCGATAGCACCGGGGATAGGGCCGGGACGAGTAGGGTCGAGGATACCGTGGAGGCCGTGGCGCCGATGGCCACGAGACCGGCACCTTCCCTGGCCCTTCCCTGGGCCGTGTAGGCTTGAAGGGGTACGAGCACCGTGGTCGATCCCGCGTCGTCCGGTATACCGAGGAACATGGTCTCCAACTTGGATAGGGGGACGTTGGTGGATTCGGACAGGGCGGTGAAGGCGACCGTGTCGGAGGGATCCGGGAAAGAAGGGGCGAAATTGGAAAAGAAATCGTTCGGATGCAAACCGGGCGTGAATCCGGAGGCCACGCCCGCTACGACCCCGTACAGTATCCCCTCTATCAACTTCTATCACCGTCGGGGGAGCCGCGATGCGCTCGCTTAAACTGGTGGGTAGGTACTGCTCCGTGGCGGCGGGATACACGTGGGTTTTCGCGGCCATGACCACGGCGGCGGTACTCGTCGGGCCCCGGACGTTCGTGTACACCGTGCTGTTGATCTCCACCCTGATAGGGATCATCCAAGGGGGTACCCTGGACGCTCCCGTGAGGGGAATGGTGACACTGGGGGTAATCGTGGACAGCCTGGCGAGACTGAAGTACCTGGCCCCCGTGGGGCTGGCGGTGACCGTGTCCGTGGCGGTGGCGCTGAACCCCGTTTCCGTGTTCCCACTGGGTGCGTTCTTCGGTAGCGTGCTGGCGCTACAGGTGCTGGCGGACGTACACAGGTTCGCCGTGATCAGCGATCCGGAGTACAGGCGGGCCTGGCTGAGGTTCGGGGGTACCTTGAGGATGATGATCAGGACCCTGAACAGGATCGCGGAGGAGGCGGCCCAGAGCACCGAGAGGAAGAAGGAGGAGCTGTCGGGAGCCGCGAGCGTGCTCGTGAAGAAGGCGATCAGGACGTTCACGGCGGCCGGAGCCTGAGGGGCGCGTCCGCGGTCCAATCGTCGTCATCAACGTCGGTAGCGCGGGACGTCGTCATCCGCGCCTGTCGACGAACACCTGGTCCCCGCTTACTAACATCTTACCCGCCGGCACGTTCTTTCTGACCACCGTCCCCGGCGCCGTGGCTGAGTTCGGGCCCAGCTTCCTCCCGGGCAGTATCGAGGTGTTGATCCCCGTCTTCACACCGTCGGCGATCACGGCACCGAACTTCCTCCTCCCCGTGTCCTCCAACTCACCCTTGACGACCACCCTCACGTTCCTCTCGTCGTGCCTGAGGTTCGCTATCACGGTCCCCGCGCCCAGGTTACAACCCGCCCCGATCACGCTGTCCCCGACGTACGACAGGTGGCTGACGTTCGTCCCCTCCATGATCACGGAATTCTTCACCTCGACGGCCTGCCCCACCCTCACGTCCGCCACGAACGTGGTCGCCGGTCTCACGTAGCAGTTCGGTCCTATCTCACACCCCGGTCCCACGTACACGGGCCCCTTGATGACGACGCCCGGGCCCACCTCGGCCCCCTCCTCGATCCAAACCGGTCCCTCGATGACGGCGTCCTCGCTCACGACACCGTCCACGTAAGGTCTCGGCATCTCGTTCTCGAGCACCCAAGCGTTGGCGTCGAGCAGATCCCAGGGCCGCCCGACGTCCGACCAGTACCCGTCGTAAGGCACACCCCTAAGCTCCCCGTCCCTCGCGGCGTCGAGGAGGGCGTCGGTGATCTCGAACTCGCCCCTGGGCGAGGGCCTGACCTCCTCGAGGTACTCGCCGAACTCGGGCTCCAGGACGTAGACCCCGGCGTTGGCGAGGTTCGAGGGGGCCTCACCGGGGGCCGGTTTCTCCACGAGGTCGGACACGAACCCGTCCTCGTCGATGTCCACCACGCCGAACTCGGAGGGATCCTCCACCTCGACGAGAGCCATGGTGGCCACCGTCGAGTGCTCCCTCACGGCCTCGAGGACCATCCTCGACTCGTAAACCATGTCACCGTTGGCCACGATCACGGTATCGTCGGGCTCCACCTCCGTCCAAGCCACGTAAACCGCGTGGGCCGTGCCGAGAGGTTCACCCTGCCTGACGAACGTTATGTCCACGTCGTCCCCGTACTTGGATTCCAGGTACCCTTCGACCTTCTCCGCCAGGTACTCCGTGACCACGACGAGCTCGTCCACACCGGCCTCCAGAAGGGCCCTCACGGAGAAGTCCACGAGCCTCCTATCGGCGACTGGGAGGAGGACCTTGGGACGCGTGTACGTCAGCGGTCTCATCCTGGTCCCTTCTCCCGCGGCCAGCACGATGCCTATCACTGGGATCACCCCATGCACTCCTCGACGACGCCGAGGAACTCACGCATCAGCTCCTCGGCCCTGTCCTCGCTCTCGGCCTCCACGGTGATCCTGATCAGGGGCTCCGTACCGGAAGGCCTCACCAGGACCCATCCGTCGTCGAACTCCACCCTAACCCCGTCCACGGTGTCGTAGTCGTACCCGCTCTCCTCCACCCTCCTCGTGACGCACCTCATCACCTCGTCCTTCATGTCGTCCGGACACTCGACGTTCTCCCTGAGTATCGGGAAGCTGGGTACACTCTCCACGAGCTCGGACAGGGGCCCTTCTTCCGCCACCAGGGCGACCATCCTGGCGGCCGAGAGGGGACCGTCGGGGCACAGGTGGACGTCGGGGTGTATCCACGTACCGTTGGGCTCGCCCCCGAACACGCATCCTTCCCTCTTCACGGCCTCCGCCACGTACACGTCCCCAACCTTGGTTCTAACCACCTCGCCGCCGACCTCCTCGACGACCCTGTCCACGGCCATGGAGGCGTCCACGTTGGTGGCCACCTTACCGCCGCCCGCTTCCTCGACCACCCTGGCGGCGACGAGGGCCAGGGTCTCGTCGTACCCCGCGAACTCACCCTCCTCCGTCACGAACACGACCCTATCGGCGTCGCCGTCGTGGGCTATCCCCAGGTCCGCACCTACGGCCTTGACGGTCCTCATCAGGTCGGTTATGTTCTCGGGCTTGGGCTCGGGGTTCCTGCCCGGGAACCTGCCGTCGAGTTGGGAGTTCAGGGTTACCACCTCGCACCCCATCTCCCTCAGGACTTCGGGTGTGACGAGGGCGGACGGACCGTTGGCGCAGTCGACCACGACCTTGAGGCCATCGGCATCGGCGTCCACCACGTCCAGGATCCTTTCCACGTGCACGCGTACCGCTGACGGGTCCTCCCCGAGCGAGCCGAAACCGTCCCACCCGGGTCCCTCCGGCGGGTTGTCCATCAACTCCTCGATGTCCTTCTCCTGGTCGGGTGTGAAGGCCATGCCGTCCGGGTTCCAGAACTTGATGCCGTTGTACTCTGGTGGGTTGTGGGAGGCCGTTATCATGGCGCCCGCGTCGAGGCCCTCCTCGGCCACGTAACACCCCAGGGTCGGCGTGCAGACGACGCCCACGTCGATCACGTCACACCCCTGCGAGGCGAGCGCACCCGACAGCAGGGAGGCCAAGGCCTCACCGTGCACCCTCGTGTCCCTGCCCACGGCGACGGTACCTCCTCCGAGATACGCCCCAAGGGCCAACCCCGCCCTGACGGTTAGATCGGGCGTCAGGAACTCACCGACGACGCCCCTGATGCCGGAGGTTCCGAAGTACTTGCCCATAGGGGGTCCCCCGTTGCACGCTTTCCTTCTGGCGGGTGATAACCCGGATCTCGCGCTCCTCGAACTGAAGGGCGCTTTAAGGGCTGAGGTCGGACGCACGGACGTGGAGCTCGTTCACCCGAGGATAGCCATCGTCAGAGGGTTGAAGGACGAGGAAGCCGAGATCGTGGTCCGGAGGCTGGCTAGAACGCACTCTTGCCACAGGGTGGAAGAGGAACCCCAAGGGCCCGAGGACTTAGGGAGACCCTTAGCGACGAGGGAGAAGCTGGCCGATAGGAAGCCTCACTTGAGGCCCGTGTTCAGGCCCGACTCCACCGAACCCTTCCTGGCCAGGACCCTGGTGAACGTGGCGGCGGCGCCCAGAGGTGAGCCCTTCCTGGACCCGATGTGTAACGTCGGGGGCATCCTGATAGAGGCCGGGCTGATAGGGTGTAGGCCGGTGATAGGGATCGACGTCAGGGAGGAGATGGTGAAGGGAGCCAGGGAGAACCTCGAAGCCTACGGTATCAGGGATCACGAGCTCCACGTGGCCAAGGCCCAAGACGTCGAGTCGGTGCTGGAGGGGCCCGTCGCGGCGTGCGCCCTGGATCCGCCATACGGCAGGGCCTCTCACTCGCGCCCCCGGGACCCCGTGAGGCTACTGATGGAGGTACTCGACGCCTTGACGAACGTTGTAGAGGGTAGGGTGGCGCTGGCGGTCGCGGACGACGTCTGGAAGGAGGTAGGACCGTCCTTCGATCACGGTCCGGTCGTCGAGGATAGGGTTCATTCCTCGTTGACGAGGGTGGTGACTTACCTGAGGGGATGACGACCGCGGACCGCTCGCCGAGCCGGGATGACGTGTTTTCGGGGAGCCGACCCTCATCCCAACTTCACCACGGTACCCGGGCCCACGTCGAAGGTCTCGAAGTACTCGGCAAACACGCGTTTGGCGACCTCGCCGGAGCAGTGACAGGGGCCCGCCACCTTGACGCCGAGTTCCCTCAGCCTGGCGGCCACGGCCCTGACCTTCGACTCCGGGAGCCCCATCATGTGGAAGCCTCCCATCACGGCCTCGACCCCGAGGCCCCTTCTCACGCACCACTCCGCGAACCTATCGATGCCCGGGTGAGCGCACCCGGTGATGAGCATCCCGTCGACGAACACGGCGCGTTCCCTGGGCGGTCCGACGAGGACGTCCGTGAGCACCACGTCGCCGATCCCCAGCCACTCCCCCCTCACCAACTCGTTGGGAACGCCCAGTCGCTCCGGCGTCACCACCTTGGCGGCTCCGCCGGCCACGGCGTCGAGACCGCCCGTGTGATCCCAGTGGTTGTGGGATATCACCACGACATCCACGTCGTCCGTCGAGTACCCGAGGGCCTCGAGGTTGGACGTCAGGAGACGGGGGTCCGGACCCGTGTCGAACAAGATGGTCACGTCGTCCTCGATCAGGGCGGAGAAGCCGGGTCCCGATGAGAGACCCTCCTTGACCGGAGGCTCATCCGTGACTACGATCGTGACCTTCAATCACCATCCCTGCCGGAGTCGGTGAGGGAAGACCGGTATAGGGATGCCGGTACCTACGTTACGCTATTCTTAACGATACCTGGGAGGGGGCGCCGAGGGGTTAGAGCTTCCTGTACAGGGTCCTCCAAGCCATCATCTGGATGGTCTGCCAACCTCTGTCACCGCACATCCTCAAGGCCACGTCGCGCACGGCGTTGGCGGGCAACACCGCGAACTCCTCGACGGGCTCCCCGGACAGGTCGATCTCGCCCCCGTCGTTGGCCACGTCCGCGAAGGCCCTCATGTTCTCGGCGGAGCACTCCACGAGGTCCTCCCTGACCGTCGCGAGCATACCCCTCACGCCTCCTACCTCGACGAGCGAGGCCACCGTGTACATGACCATCATGACCTGGTTGTCGATCATCTCCTCGGGGGCGCCCAGAGCGTTGGCCACGCGGTAGAACTCCTTGACGCCTTCGACCAACTTCTCGAGTAGGAACACGGACATATCTCCCACGCATGAGGCGACTTCCACGGGCATTCTGACCACTTTCTTGCCCGTCGAGGAGAGTAGATCCAGGAGGGCTTCGACTTGATCTTCCGTCGCTAACACCTTACCGTTGCCCGTTTCGTAGGCGACTATGTACACCTCTTGGCACTCGGAGCCCGGAATACCGGCCGGGTGCGCGTAAGCGGTTCCGACGTCGTCCGGTACTTTCCTACCCTCTTCCGTCAGGACCTCCATGATCTCGAACGGGCTGCACGTGCACGTGGTGCAGACGAGGGCGCCCTCCGGGATGTCCTCCACGATGTTCCGGACGATGTCCTCCGTGGTTCCGAACGGGGTGAAGAGGATGATTATTTCCGCGTCCTGTACGGCTTCGGAGTCGTCGGTGGTGAGTTGGACGCCGGCTTCTTCGAGCTTGGAAACGTGCTCGGGATCCTGCTCGTCGAGGAACGGGTCCGAGAGAACCACC
>JAADCQ010000090.1 GCA_013154335.1 Methanopyri archaeon | reverse complement strand
TTTCCATCTTTTTGACGGCTTCTTCGTACGCTTCCCTGACCTTCCTTTTCATCTCCTCGAAGTCCTCGGGGTGTTCCTCGCCGATGACCTCCTTGACCTTGGTGTAAGCGGACTCCCTGAACTTGACGTCGAGCCTGCGTTCGGTCCCTTCCGTGATCAGGTGGACGCCCTCGCCGTCCTCGACCTCTCCGACGATGTCGGCCTTGACGCCGGCTTCCTTCAGGGTTCGGACGCATTCCTCGGCGGTGTCGGGGGGCGCTATCACCATGAGCATGTCGAGGGACAGTCCGAGGTAGTCTATGTTCAGTTCGTCGAGCATCTCGAGGACCTTGGGGTTGACGAGGTCCCTGATCCTGTCCTCCTCCAGCGTTATCTTGACGCCGGCGGTCTGGGAGATCTCGGTGGCGTCCCCTCTGATGCCCCCGTTGGTGATGTCGGTCATGGCGTGGACGCGTCGTAGGAGGTCGGCCTCCCTGAGGGCTTCGACGGCGCGTACGAAGTCGACGTTGAGCGTCTCGGGGACGACCTCGGGCCTGCCGTGGTAGATGGCGGTGGTGGTGACGGTGCCTCCGCCGGCGCCTTCGGTGAGGACGATGAGGTCCCCGGGGCTGGCGTCTCTCCTTGGGGTTAGTTCGTCCTCGTCGGCGGTTCCGACGCAGGCGACCCCCGCCACGAGTCTCCTGCCGAGGACCATGTCTCCGCCGACCCTGAGGGTGCTTCCGGCGAGCACGGGGGTTCGGGTGGCGGCGCCGACGCAGGTCACGCCGGCGGTGAAGTCGAAGAGTCGGCCCACGTCACCGTCGTCGGCCAGGTGTAGGTCGATGAGCAGCCCGGTGGGTCGGGCGCCGTTGACGAGGACGTCCCTCATGGCGGCCCTGGCGGCGTGGAAGCCCGCGAGGAAGGGGAACTCGCTGAGCCTGGAGTGCATGCCGTCGACGGCGGCCACGACGTGGGTGCCGTGGGCTTTCGCCACGCCGGCGTCGTCCTTCTCTTCCGGGGAGACGAGGGCGTCGTGGGACGCGCGGGAGGCGATGGAGGTGAGGAGGTCGTGAACGTAGAAGTCGCCCTCGCCGCGGGATCCGACGCCCATCTCGCCCATGGTGATGCCGGATTCGGGTGGGTTGAGCACGGTCCCGAGGGTTCCCTCGGTCGAGCGTGCCTTGAGGACGTTCTTCACCTCCTCGAGGACGGCGTCGACGAAGGCTTGAACCTCGTGATCGTCCCAGTCCTTCCATATCCGGACCATGCGGGTGAGGAGGCGGCGGACTTCGTCCTCGTCCTCACCTCTCTCGAGGAGGTGTAGGGCGGTGCCTTCGAGGTCCATCTCGGTGCACCCCGGCGATGACGTCGACGGCGTGTTCGAGGGGTTTCTCCCTGAGTTCCTCGGGTGCTTCGCCGGCTCTCTTTAGCTCGTTCCGTACCTTCTCGGCGAGGATCATGCGTAGGGCCCTGGTGACGCGGGGTTTTCCGGTGGACACGGCCACGATGGCGTCCCCGTGGGACAGCACGGACGGGAACTTGACTTTGGGGTCGGGCGTGTCGACCCTGTTGACGAGGGGTAGGTTCTCCTCCAGGGTTCGGTTGAGTTCGGGGTCGTCGGTGGCGGCGATGTAGAGGTCGGCCTCGGGTAGGTCCTCGGGGCCTCGGACGCGGGCTCGGATGAACGTGGCGTCGGGGATCTCGCGGATCCATTCGGGTTCTTCGGGGGCGATCACGGTGACTTTGACGCCGAGTTCGGCGAGGGTCTTGGCCTTCCTCTCGGCGACCTTCCCGGCCCCCACGATGACGGCCTCGTCGACGCGGATCATGAGTGGGATGTGGGGCGTTTGGGTGCACCCCCGACGGCGGCTATGGTGACGGTGGTGGCGGGGTGGGCGGTGAGCGTGTCGTAGGCCGTCTCGAGTATCCATAGGGCGGCGGGTACGGCGAGGGGTGCGATGGGGGGTGCGAGGGCGTACCATAGGGCGGCGAGTAGGGCGGAGCCGGCGTAAACCGTGGTGATGGAGGATAGCGGTTCCGTCGTGGCTCGGGCGATGGCGTCGATGGCGGCGGCCACGGGTACGGGTAGGATGGCGTCGAGGGCGCCGAGGACCGCGGACGTGGGGTCTTGGGTCACGGTGGTCGTGAGGGAGGCGAGGAGGGCGCCGGTCAGGTAGGGCGGTAGGATGGGTGAGAGGGCGTCGGATACCCGTTTGAGTAGCCAGGCTTGGATCAGGGGGTCCAGGGCGAGGGTCGTCGCCGATCGGGGTCGGGGTACTCCCGTGCCGAGTACGGGTAGTTTCCCTTGGAGCAGTGCGGTGGCGAGGGAGGGTGCGACGAGGGCGAGGGCGGGTAGGCCGGCTTCCTGGGTGATCTGGTCGCAGTACTTGAGTAGGGTGGCCTCGGAGATCGCGAGGATGGGTAGGGCCAGGGTCGTGGGTGGGACGCCGGTCTCCTTCCATTCGGCCCGGAGGAGTACGCCCACGGGCGCGGGCCCTTTCCCGGTGTTCACGGTCCACACGACGGAGGCCTCGGCCCGGAGGCCGTAGGTGGTGGGGTCGCCGGTGGGGGTGTAGGCGCCTCCGAGGTCGTAGGTCGCGTGGGGTGGGTTCTCGGGTCCTTTCAGGGTTACCTCGAGGCGTGGTCCGGTTCCGGTGGTGCCGGGGTGAATGGTGAGGGTGTAGGTGTGGGTTCCTCCCTCGGTCTTGAGGGTGATCCGGATCGGGGTTCCGGTGGTGTAGGTGAGGGTGGTGGTGGCGGTGTTCCCGTCGGTGGCGGTGATCCTGTGGTCGTTGTACTCGAGGGTGATGGTGACGCCGGGGGCCGTGTAGAGTGTGAGGGTTAGTTCGACGGTTCGTGCGGGTGTGAAGGGTACGGAGGAGGCGAGGGTGAGGAGGGCCGTTCTCACGGGTCCGTCGGTGAGTTTCAGGGTCTCGTCGATGAGTACCTTGGCGCTCCCGTCGGGTCCGGTGTAGGTGAGTTGGGCGGTGAGCGTGCCGTCGGTCGTGTTCGAGTCGAGGGTGAGGGTGGGGTTGGGGCCTCGGAGGAGGGCGTGGGTGGGCGCGGCCACGGGTGGGGCGTTCTCGGGTCGGGCGATCAGGGGTGGTGTCGTCCAGGGTTGGAGGGTGAGGTGGACGTGGGTGCCGTCGACGGTCACGTCCACGGTCGGGAGGGTCGCGCCGGGTACGGTCGTGGTCTTGACGGTCGTGGTGCCGGGGGCGGCGGTGGCGGTGAGGTGGAGGTTCTCGCCGGTTACCTCGACGGTGAGCGCTTGGGTGGGTTGTAGGGCGGTCAGGAGGGTGAGCACGATGAGCGGTGTCCTCACGGGTTCTTCCCCCGTGTTATCTCGAGGAGTTTGAGTTCCTCGAAGAAGAGCCTGCGTGTGGCGACGGTCCTGTGGTGGAGGTGTCGTAGGGGTCGTAGGTGTTCGTCGGGGGTGAGGGTGGAGACGACGAGGTAGGCTTTCTTCCATTCGACCTCCCCGTCGATGAGCCCTCGGAGGAAGCGTCGGATGACGGTGGGGTCCTCGGTGGCGGCGTGGATGGGGTCGTCCTCGGGTAGCTCGGAGGGGGGTAGGTACGGGGGGTTGAAGAGGACGACGTCGTACGTTTCGCCGCGTACGGGTTCGAAGAGGTCGCCTTCCCTGACGTCTATCGGGGTTCGGTTGATGCGGGCGTTCCATCGGGCGCAGGCGGTGGCGGCGGGGTTCACGTCGGTGGCCGTGACGTCGTGGCCGAGGCGGGCGGCGGTGAGGGCGACGATGCCGGTTCCGGTGCCTATCTCGAGTAGGCGTGTGGGTTCCCTCGGGATGTTCTCGGCGAGTAGGTAGGTGTCTTCGGCGGGTTCGTACACGTTCTCGAAGACCGCGATCTTCAAACCCTTGTACCTGATCACGTTCCTGACGGCGGTGCCCAACGGGTGGTTCCCCGGGGATGATGCCGGGATTAGCCCCATCTAGACCGCGGTGCGGGATGATAGGTCCCGAGGGTGCTGACCCGTCATCTTTCCGCGGGTACGCCGATGGGGAACACGTAGAGGGGTACGGCGTCGGGCGCGGTTATCCCCAGGATCTTCTTGACCTCGTCGTCGTGGAAGGCGCCGACGGCCACGGTGCCCAGTCCCATGGCCGTGCAGGCCAGGTAGATGTTCTGGCCTATGTGTCCGGCCTCTTCGGCCATGTACCTGAAGGACCTGTCCCCGTACCTGGGTCTCAGCACGCTCTCGTACCCTACGAGGACGATGTCGACGGGTGCCTTGCCGACCCATTCCTGCCCGAGGCACGCCCTCATGAGCGGGGCGCTCACGTCGCCGGTGCGTACGAGGCCTAGGGCGTGCCTGTGGGGGTCGTACACGTACACGCCGGCCGGGAGGCCGTCGACTCCTCCCTTCTTGATCACCACGTAGACGCGGATGGGGTACAGGGCGCCGGCGCTGGGTGCGGTCCTGAACCCGTGGCCGTGGGTTATGCCCTGGGCGGCCCAGAGGATGTTCGCCAGTTGGTTGATCCTGATGGGTTCGGGGAGGTACTCGCGGATCGATCTGCGCTTCTGTAGGGCCTCCCTCAGGGGCATGTCCATGTCCGTGGGGGGTGGGAGCTCTATCCACTCCTTGACCCTGGGTTGCACGGGCCCGGCCCCCTCGTTCCAGGTGAGGAGGTGGTGGGCGACGCCCGCGCAGGCGATCGTCGCCACGATCGCGAGGATGGCCTTAGCGGATGGCTTCATCGGCCGCTTTCACCACCCGTCGCGCCAGGGCCACGGAGTCCTTGACGTCCTTCATGACCGTGTTAGTCCTGATGACGACCGGGACGTCGGGTTCCTCGTTGGGGTCTCTCTCGTCCATGACGAGGACGTCGGGTTCCAGGCCCCACTCCCGGTAGTACTCCACGAGGCCGTGAACGTCGGGCTCGAATCCCGCCGCCCTGATGAGCTTGTCCGCGGGACCGCTGACGGCGCCTTCCCCCACGAAGGGTGAGACCACGACTAGGGGTTTCTCGGCCACGGCCCTCCTGAGTTCGGACAGCGACAGTATGGGTCCGATGCTGGTGACCGGGTTGCTGGGTCCGATGACGACGACGTCCGCGTTGGACACGGCCCTGAGGGCCCCGGGTGACGGTGAGGCCTCGTCGGCGCCCTCGTAGACGACGTCCTTCACGGCGGGTTCACCGCGTCTCTCCACCCAGAACTCGTGGAAGTGCATCTTCCCCTCGTCGGTGACGACGATGGTCGTGACGGTGTCGTCGGTCATGGGGTGGACGGGCCATCTGACGCCCAGGGCCTTCCTGATGCGGTCGGTGGCCTCGGAGAGCGTGAGGCCTTCCTCCTCCATCAGGTAGGTCCTGTACTGCTTGAGGGCCCTGTCCGCGTCGCCTATGCGGAGGGGCTCGTCGACGCCGAGGTCCTCGAGGAACCCGTGGCCTCGGAACGTGTCGTTTTCGATACCGTACCATGTTTCCTCGTTGACGATGCCCGCCAGCGTGTACACGACGGTGTCGACGTCGGGCGACACGTGCAGTCCGAGGATCCTGTTGTCCTCGCCCGTGTTGACGACGACCTCGAAGGGGCGGTAGTCCAGCTCGCGGAATCCCCTCAGGAGTTTAGGGGTCCCGGTGCCGCCGGAAAGGAACGTGAGGCGGGGTCCCTCCATCCGCGTCACCCTCCGGTCGGTTATGAGGGAAACTCTTCATCCGGTCGGTCCGCAGGGGAGTGACTCGTCATCCCGTGTGCCTGTGGAGGAAGGCCTCCAACAGGGGAACGTCCCCGTAGGGGAGGTCCGAGTAGGGCCGCACGAGGTAGGGGACGACGCGGGTGTCGCCGGACCAGGCGAGCTTCATCTCCTCGAGCCATACCTTCTTCCACCGCTCCGGGAGCTTGCACTTCCTGATCATGGTTTGGAACTCGTCCCACGGATCGTCCATCCGCGGTACCTCTCCCTTGAGGACGGGGAGGGAACCAGAGTTCATCATCTTGAAGGCCGTGTCGGGGTCCAGGAGCTGTAGGGTCACGTCTATCTTGGTGCCTCCGTACCACGCCGTGAGGGTCTCCTCGAGCGATGCCTGAAGGATTATCCTGGTTTCCTCGGGTATCTGAACGGCGGCCATCCAGTTGGGGTGACACAGGACGAAGGCTATCTCCGTGAACTGGTCGGGCCTGCCCAGGGCGTTCCACGTGCACTTCGTGTACTCCTTGACCTCCTCGTCGAACGTGCGTGTGTCGCACGAGTGGATTATGGGGACGAGCACCACCGGGCCGCAGCGGACGGGTTCCAGGACGTCGTCCCCGTACCTGTCGACGCAGACGCGGTGGTAGAGTCTACCGCATAGGACGTACCTTATCCCCGCCCTCTCGCACGCCGGTAGGAGGGCGGAGTCGTACCTCCAGTAGGGGACGGAGAGTATCCAGGGCTTGAACCTGTCCCCGAGGGCTTCCCTCCAGGCGTGATCGTCATCCCTTATCTCCGCGACGTCGGCCTTCACGGGGAGGCCGTAGAGGAGGTGGGAGGCGGTGTGGTTCCCCACGAGCACGATCACGTCGTCGTATTCCTTGATGAGGTGGAGGGTGTAGCGGAAGTCGTCCCCTTTCCCGTCCCACGCCGTGGGCCCGTTGACGAACCAGGCTACCTTGACGCCCGATGTCCGGCAGAACTCGAGGAAGGGGACGAGGTACTGGTCGGACGGGTAGTAGCCCGGGACGGTCGGTCTGTGGGCGCAGGCGTTGTCGTCCATGTACGGGACGATGAGGAGCGTGGCATGGACGGTCTCGACCCTCTTACCGTCCCCGAGGAGGGCGCTGAGCACGTGGATCAGGAGGACCAGGGGGTCCATCCACCGGTTCACCTCCTTCTTCTGCCGGCGGCCTGCCTGGCGGAGTACTCCATGAGGGTGACGAGGGTGAGGTCCTCGGGGTCGGTGACGTGGTAGGATCGGCCCCCCGCCATCCCGGCGATCTGTTCTATGACCCTGATGCCCTCCTCGGGTAGTCTGATACCTATGGTCGAGATCGTGACGCCCTCGTTGACGGCGGCCATGGTCTCGGAGTAGGCCTTGTCCTCGGGGGTGGGCTCCCCCTTAGTGGGTACGCCGTCCGTGAGTAGGATGACGTGCCAGTCCCTGTCCCGGGACCCGTGGGTCTTGAACTCGTCCACGGCCACCCTTATGGCCTCGCCTATGTCGGTGGAGCCCCCGGGTTTGAGGGCCATCACGCTGGTGATTATGGATTCGAGGTCGGCCGAGAGGGGCGCCACGACCTCAGCCCTCGAGTCGAAGCCGACTATGCCCACGCGGTCCCCGGACTTGATCCCCTTGTGGGCCAGTGCTATGGCGGCCCTCTTGGCGGCGTCTATCCTGTCCCCGGCCATGCTCCCCGAGGTATCTATCACGTAGATGATGTCCAGACCTAGCTCCTCTTCCCTGTCCCGGACGCGCAGGTCCTCGACCCTGAGCCTCCGGTGCCCGCGTCTGGCGGCGGTCCTCAGGGATCTCCTCACGTCGACGGCCGTGTAGGGGTCTCCCCTCCGGTACTCCCTATCCTCGGCCCTGTCACCGGTGCCCTTCTCGTCCAAGACCTTGGAGACGTGGACCCCGGGGTCCTCGCCTTCGACGGCTTCTATCTCCTCGAGTAGGGCGGAGAAGGCCGCGAGTTCCTTGCCCTTGAGCGTGATGCTGTAGCCGTTCATGTAGGAGGGCTTGACGAGGCCGAGTTCCGTGAGGACGTCCATCCTGTCCTCCAACCTCTCCTTTATCTCGTCCATCAGGCCGTAGTCGTACTGCCTGGAGGCGAGCTCGTCGTAGTCCATCCCGGTCATCTCCTCGATGAACCTGCGCCCGTACTTCGACTTCACGTAGGCCGCGCTCGTGATCAGGTCCTCGGCGAGTTGATCGGGTCTGACGTACTCGAGTCCCCTGTTCAGGAGCTCCCGCAGGACCCTGGCGGCGAACACGTAGTTCTCGTCGCCCTCCACGTAGGCCCTCTGCTCCCGTCTGGACAACGCCCTGAACCTCAGGCCCTTCCCGGAGGAGACCCCGACCTCCGTGGACCCGTCCTCGTCCCTGGTTCGATGTTCCCCGGACCCGGACTCGGCTCGGGGGGCCCGTGGGGCTCCCCCTTCATCGCCTCGCTCTTTTCCCCGGGTGCCGAGGGGTGCGGGGCCGCGTTCCTTCCTCCTCTCCCCTCCGGTCCCCTCGCCCGGTTCCGGGAGGTTCAACCTGGAATCGTATCCTTCGAGCACTTCGGATAGGATCTCCTTGATGACTTCCTCCTCGTCCTTGACGTGTTGTACCCGGGGGCTCAGTCGTATCCTCTTCCTGAGGACCGAGGGGGCGACCTCGACCACGTCCTCTATCGTGACCTTCTTCCTGCCTTCGAGGAGGGCGCGGGCTTGGGCCCTTTCGTACAGGCCCAGCGTGGCCCTTACGCTCGCGGGTCTCTCTATCTCCTCGTGCTCTCTGGTCGCCCTGACCACGTCCACTATGAACTCCAGCACGTCCCTGGGGACCTCTACGCCCAGGTCTTCGCCCTTCTCCACGGTTATCCTGAGCTCCGTCTCCTTGTCCTCGGGGTAGGACATCACCACCGTGTCGAACCTGTCGAGGAGGACCTCCGAGAGTTCCTCCGTGCCCGCGTACTCGTACGGGTTCATGGTGGCTATCATGAGGAAGTTGGCGGGGTAATCCACCTCGTACCCGGCTATGGTGGCGGTGCCCTCCTCGAGGACCTGGAGGAGCGCGTTCTGGAGTTTCTCCGGGCACCGGTTTATCTCGTCGAAGAAGACGACTCCCCTGTTGCCCCTGAGTAGTCTGCCCGGGGTGAAGGCTCTGGGGTCGGTGGGTCCGTACTCCATGGCGGCCAGGGGGTCGATGTCGCCCAGGAGGTCCTCCGCCGTGAGGTCGGGGCTGCCTTGGATCCTGACGAACCTTTTCTCCCCGGGGATGACCTCGGTCTCGAGCTCGTCGGGGTCCTTGGAGCGGCAGATGGGGCACACGGGGTCGTCGGGGTGGCAGTTGAAGGGGCATCCTTTGACGACTTCCGCGGGAGGGAGGAGCTCGGCTATGGATCTGGCCAGGGTGGTCTTCCCGATGCCCGGTGGGCCCTCGATGAGGACGTGTCTTCCGGCGATGAGGGCGGAGAGTACCTGAAGTTTGACCTCTTCCTGTCCCAGTACCTGCGGGATGGGGTCCTCGCCTCGGGAGAGCTTCTCAACGACGACCTCTCGTAGCTCCTCGTGAACGTCCCTGACTCCGGTCAAGATGCGGGACCCCTGAGGGGGATCGGGTTACGGGGGTGGGGGTTCGGTAATAACGTTCCACCGACATTCGTTACGAATATCGTAACGATTCTGGGCGGGGGCGTGGAGGAGGGTGTTCACTTCTTCACGGGGCCCAGCACCCTCTCGAGGGCCTTCTCCCAGGCCTTCGTGGGCAACTCCGGCATCGCCGTGACGTCCTCCCTGACCACGGTTATCGCGTCCACGGGACACGCCTTGGCGCACGCGCCGCAGTAGGCACACGTCTCCTCGTTGACGACTATCTCGGTGATCTCACCCGTGTCACCGCGCTTGAACTCGAGCGCGTTGCACGGGCACACCCTGACGCACACGCCGCAACCCACGCAGGTCTCGTCGTCCACCTCGATCGATCCCACGTACGGCTTCGTCACGGTTATCGCGTCCTCCGGACACACGAAGTCGCACCAACCGCAGTACACGCACCTGGCACCGTCCACGGCGATCGTCCCGTCGATCTCGCCCTTCCTCGGCAGGTCACCCCTCGTCGTACCGTAACAGACCATACAACCGACCTTGATGGCGTCCTCGGGACACGTCCTCATACAGACACCGCAGTACACGCACTTGTCCTTGTCCACCTCGATCGAGAACTCCGGCTCCGGGTCCACGGCGCTGGGTGTCGGTCTCGTCACGGTTATCGCGTCGGCCGGACACGCCTCCTCGCACGCCTTGCAGTACACGCACTTCTCCTCGTCGATCTCGATCTCACCCATGACCAGGTCGCCGGGCTTGGGAACCTCCCTCTCGACCGCTATGGCGTCCTGCGGGCACGTCTGCTCGCACAGGCCGCAGTAGATGCACTCCTCCTCGTCGATGTCCACGGACTTGGGCAGCTTCGGGAGACCCTTCTCCGTCATCGGTTCCCCGTCGATCAGGAGCTCGATCACGTCGTACGGGCACACGAACGCGCAGATACCGCACAGGGCGCACGTCTCCTCGTCGATGTCGATAGGCTGCTCGCCCTTGACGGCCACGGCGCTGGGTACCGTCGTCTCGATCGCGTCCACGGGACACGCCTCGGCGCACACGCCGCACGCCACGCACTTGGCCGTGTTGACGACGAGCTCCCTCTCCTCGACTCCCTCCCTGATTATCCTGATCAGGGGGTCGGATACCTCCTTCCTCGTCTCCAATTTGCGCACCCCGCAAAAAGCCGTTCCTTCTCGGGCCCCTGGGACGATCCCACTTTTATATCGCGGGCGACACCCCGGGGGATAACAGCGTTTTTATGCCGATGATTGCGCACGACGCAATCGCCTCCCCGCCACCGGGAACAGGAGCAACCCCAAGGCGGCCGGCGCGCCCGTGGGCATCACGGTGGGCGACACCTCGAACTGGGCCTCGTCGCTGAACGTCTGACCGTTCCACGTCGTGAATTCGATCTTCGCGTCGTGAGGACCGTACTTCAGGCCCTGCACGGCCACCGTCTCGTCGATCGTGTACTCCCCCGGCCCGTAGGACACGTCCTCGGTCTTGACCGCGGTTCCATCCACGTAGAACGTGATTTTGGTGACCTTCGTGTTAACCACTTTGAACTTGCACAGGAACCGCACACCGGTTTCCTTCTCATCGGTCAAGAACACGTACTGCGGGTCGAACTCCTCAACCTCAACACCGTACGATATCTCGACGGGCGTCGTGACCTCGACCGTCTTGCCCGAGGCCGTCGTCAGCTTAAGGAGGACCGTGTACGTTCCGGGGGAGGGGACCGAGGAGAGCGTTATCGTCTCCTTCCAGTCGAAATCCCCCGTCAACGAGACGGAGTAGGACCCGACCTGCGTGGTTCCGAGGTACACGTCGATCTTGGTGATGGTGTCCCCGATCACGGTCCCGGTGCACTCCACCGTGAGTATCGGGGCGTTATCGTAGCCGTAGGATGCGGTGACGGACTTCACCTCGACGTACCCGGGGACCTTGACCTCTGTGGCGTACGCGGCCACGATCATGTCGTCCCCGCTCGAGGGGATCCCCACGACCTCCAACAGCGCGTAATACGTCCCGGGGCCTATGTTCAACGGTCCGACGTTCACGTTACCCTCGATGACCTGTGTCATGCTCAGTTGCTCGCAGATGACGTCCCCGGTTTCCTCGTTGATCAGGACGAGGTAGGCGTACTCGGGCGAGTAGCCCGAGGGTATGCCGTAGGACACGCCTTGAAGGTCTATGTACACGCCCTGCGAGTCCTCCGACACCTGCACGCCGCTCACGCTTATGCTGACGCCGGTGACCGTACTCTCGCCGACGGCGTTCTTCAGGATCACGTCCGAGTCGAGCGGGTTACCGTTCTGGTCGTGAACGTGTGGTCCTATGAGGACGACGAGACCCTGGTTGAGGAACACCCTCACAACGGCGTCCCCGGTCAGCGACCCGGAATACGTGGCCACGGCTTCGGGCGCCTGGAAGATCGGGGTGTTCTGGTCGACGTACACGGTGAGACTCGTGGTCGTGGAACCGCCGAGGAGCGGATCGCCCTGGGACACGTTTATCGTGGCTGTTCCGGCGGACGATGGGTGCCCGACCACCCTCACGAGGTTCGGGAACATCTTCTCGGCGAGGAGTTCGGCCCCGCGGCCCACCGCCACGATCCTTCCTCCGGAGTCCGCGTACTGGACCAGGGAGGAGATCAAGGTGGCGACCTCGTTCGAGGGCAGGAGCGTCGAGTAGTCGCCGTCCGGGAGCACCACGGCGTCGTACTTCGGCGTCCCGTTGGAGACCAGGTTCGCGGGGTTCTCCAGCGTGGGTACGTTGGCGCTGATGACCTCCTGTCCCGAACCCGCTAGGATACCGGTCACGGCCTGAACGCACACCGTGTTGTCCGTGGAGAGCACGAGCACGGACGCGGAGGCGGGGGCCGCGAGGGCCGCGAGCGTCAGGACGACGGGGACAAGGGCTCTGAGGGTCACCCGCCCGTCACCCCTCGGCGGCCGGCTCCGTTCCGATTATTAAACGGTCCGCGTCGGACGGACGTCGAAGGGGTGCCCGATTGGCGGTCGAGAGCTACGTGCCGGAGGATCCCTTCGCCGAGGACGACCTCCCGGAGATCGTGTTCGTCGGTAGGTCCAACGTGGGCAAGTCGAGCTTGATACGCGCCCTAACCCGAGGGGCCGCGGACGCCAGGGTCGGGAAGAGGCCGGGGGTCACCAGACGGCCCGTGTTCCACGTGCTCGACGACGAACTCGTCCTCGTCGACCTACCCGGGTACGGGTTCATGAGCGGTGTGCCCAGGAGGTTCCAGGAGAAGGTGCGAAGGGACATAGTGAGGTACTTGGAAACCAAGGAGACGATACTGTTCGCCGTGCACGTCGTGGACGCCCCGTTCATGCCCAAGATACTCGAGAGGTGCGAGAAGAGGGGCGAGGTCCCCTTCGACATGGAGATGTTCCAGTTCCTGAACGAGCTGGACTTGGACCCCGCGGTGGCCGCCAACAAGATCGACAAGCTGAAACCGATCGAGTTCGACGAGACCATGGACGCCGTCGTCGAGGCCTTGGGCATGTTCCCACCGTGGCGACAGTGGTTGGACACCGTGTACCCCGTGTCCGCGAGGACCGGCGAGGGACTCGTCGAACTCATGGAAGGCCTGCAGGAGAGGCTGAAACGGGCCGGTCACCCGGACCTGGTCAGGTTCTTCAGCGTGAGCCGTTAAACGGTCTCCAACCTGGCCGGTTTGACCTCACCCTCGACGTTCACCATCCTCGGCAACCGACCCGCCCTACCCACGAGGTCACCCACGACCACCAAGACACCCTCCACATCCCCCAAAGCCTCGTCCGCCCTCTCGAGCGCGTTGAAGACCGCGGTCTCGTCGTCGGGTCCGACCGCCGCGTTGCAGATGGCCGTCGCGAAGGCGTCCGCCACCGAGGCCCTCCTAGCGAACACCGTGACCGCGTCCGCCCTGCCGAAACTCAGGGAGTGACCGAGCCTGCCCGAGCTCGTGCACACGCCGACGAATCCCTTGACCTCGAACCCGACCCTACCGCTCAACGGATGATCACCGAGGTAGAGACCTACCACGACCTCGTCCGAGGAGTTAACCTGGATGTCCCCTCCGTTATCCACGATCACATCCGGACCGCCGTCCCGGGCCGCCAACTCCGAGATCGCTCCCGCCACGGCCGCCAGCGGACCCACGCCGGCCGCCTCGGCCGCCTCCGCCATCCTCACCACGACCTCGGGGGCCTCGGGCTCGACGTCGACGGGCCTCAGCATGGACGCGAACCAGGGCCGTTTCCGGAGGTACCGGTCCAGCTCCCCCCTGTACCTACGGACGGCTTCGGCGGCCACCCTCACGGGCGTTTCATCTCCTTTTATCGTAACGTCCGTCTCCCAGACCACGACCCTAACCTCCGGCAACTTCGAAACGCTCCCCCACCGGGGTCTCGACAAATCCTTTATTCACGTTAACACCGAGGTTCGGGGTGTTTGGAACTACAACCCGCCGGGGGTCGGGTCGGTATGCCCGACCTCGAAGAACTCGCCCGCGAGGATGGAGTCCTCTGTGTTTTCGTGGCTACCAAGGATGGTTTTGTTGTTGATGCGGAGGCTGATACCGGTGTTGATCCCGAGGAGCCTGCGGCGATCGCTTCGACGATCTTGTTGAGGACGAAGGGTGTCATGGATCGCTTGATCCCCGAGCACCTCGAGGAGGAGAAGGCCAAGGTCTCCGTCGTGTGCGGCCACTCCCTCATCCTCGAAGAAATCAACGACCTCATAATAGGACTCCTCTACGACAGCGA
>JAADCQ010000048.1 GCA_013154335.1 Methanopyri archaeon | reverse complement strand
TGGGCGTTCGAGCTCAAGGCCTCGGACCTGGGTCTCAAGGACATAGCCGCGATATCGTTCCCGAACCCCGGCGACAACAGGTACATCTGGGTGTTCAGCGTAACCGTCGACGGTACCCCGTACCCGGCCACGGAGTTGGGGCTCTACTATCTGGGTTCCGAAGCGTTCACGACGTCGACGGCGGACGTAGTCGAGTTGACCTACGCCAAGGAGATGGCGGCGACGAGGCACTTCCTGAACCTCGAGGGCTTCTCGTACGATATGTTACCGTTCCTGCCCGCCTCCGGTAACGCTCCACCCGTGACGTCCGGCGTGACCGTGACCGAGACCGGGGTGACGAGCCAGCTGTACTCGGGTACGCCCGCCGTGCCGCACGTGAACACGCTCACGCTGAACTTCTCGGGTCTCGCCTCTCAGTACTCCTCCCTACCGGACGTGTTCCACTACAGACCGTGGGCGACGTTCCAGCCCGAGTACGCCAACGGCGCTTTCCTGTGGGCCGAGTCGGCTTCCACCACGGCCGAGTGGATCATGAACATCGACATAATCGGTGACTCCACGTGGCAAGCCGACGTCGAGCACTGGTACCTGGACAAGGCCTACTGGCCGGCGTCCGGGTCGGTAACCACGAACTCCTTCGGGATCCCGTATAAGGTGATATGGAGCTGGTTCGGCACGTCCACGGACCTTAGGACCGAGAACATCGAGAAGGCCCCAACGCCCGATCTCGTCCCGTTCTACCTGATCTCGGACACGTACAAGAACTCGGGCTTCGCGTGGTCCAACTGGGGAGTCACCGTAGAGGGAGTACCGTACGACCTGCCCGGCGTGTACATCGAGATCCCGCAGGACCTGTGGTACAACGTGCAGGACGTTTACGTGCTGTTCCTAGGCTACGAGCTGCCATCCCAAGTGGCCCAGGTGGACGCGTACGTCGAGTACCTCGTGAACGGTCAGCCCGAGTGGCAGGAGGCCACGTACGAGGTGACCAGGGTCGACCTCCAGGACATAACCCAGGCGGAGGCGTTACTCTCCACCGACATACAGCCGGATCAGGGCAGGGAGTGCAGGCCGGTCCTGTGGATGCACAGGGTGTTCGAAAGCCCGGGCCAGGAGGTCAACGCCAACGTCCTACTGTGGGCGGTCAGGATACCGAAGCCGGCGGGCGCGCAGGCCGTGACCGCGGTCATGGTCAGGGTTCCCTCGTCCTCCGGGATACTCGCGGTGATGGCGGTCACCGTGAAGACCACCGACGGTAAGTGGTACGCCGTGTACGGTCCGTCCTACCCGCAGGACTTGGCCGGGGTCACGGACGCCACCCAGGTTGTGTCGGAGTTCCTGGAGAACCCCTCGGCGTTCGGTCCGATCCGCTACGAGAACATCCCGTACGACAGGCCGACGACGCACTGGGTGCCCTCGTACAGGTCTTCGGACTTGGTGACGGTCACCGTGTGGAGAGCCAACAACTGGCAGCCCATGGCCTACGACCGGTACATCACCAGGGTCCAGACGTTCGCATCGGAGGGTGGGTACGCGACGGTCCAGGACGAGATCTGGTACGCGGCCTGGGCGTACCTGGAGGAGGTCGACGAGCCGTTGATAACGGGAGTGAAGTACTTCCTCGACGCGCAGCGGGTGCTCTTCGATTACATCCTGGCCGGTTACGCGAACCCGACGACGAGCGTGGTAGCGACGGTTTACCAGTACTCGAATCCGACCGCGGAGGTCGGGCAGAGCTCCATCGGGACGCTTTACAGGTACGACCAGTACTACCTGACGTTTTACGGTTACCAGACGACGTTCGAGCCGCTATCCGTGTGGGAGGTGCCGGTCCCGGAGGTGCCGTGGGACGAGATGTGGCCCGTGTTCACGACGTTCGAGGTGTGGAAGACGGAGTTCGTGGTGGACAAGAGGTGGGAGGTCTTCGACGGTGACCTGACCGGTCTCTCGGGCGTGGTGTCGAACCTATCCGATTACCTGTTCAAGTACCTGATCGAGTTCACGTTGGAGCCGGAGGCGAACGATCTGGTCGTGGACCTGGCGCTGTCGGACCTACTGATCAAGGGATGGTTCAGCTTCACGTACGATATCATAGGATCGCAGGACGACTGGGCCTACATCACCGGCTTCAACCCGCAGTACACCCCGGGTATCCCCAACACACCCAACTGGCCGAGCTTCAACCCGGGCTACATGGTGGACGCCAGGTACTGGCCGGGCGCTTGGAACTGGCTGTGGGTCTGGTACGATTCGTCCACGGAGTTCTGGAACCCGGCGTTCGGTCACTCGGTGGGCTACCTACTGAGGCCGTCGAACGTCACCAACGCCGCCCTGGCGGCGGGCCCGGCCTGGCTGTACCTGCAGAACGGTACGATCCTGCTGGTCCCGCAGTCCGTGCAGCCCGACCTCGCTAAGATAGGCGTGCTCCTCATGACCGTAGGCGATGAGAACGTCGAGATAGACGTGGCCTACTCCGACGGTACCGTGAAGAGGTTCACGTACACGGTGCCTACGTGGAACACGCCCGACTGGTACGACTACGTGACGAACTACGTCAAGCCCGCCCTATGGATACCGGACACGTTCGGCCCCACCAACTGGACCAACACGATCCACCTGGTGGACAACATGAACAACGTGTACGTGTACTGGGTGTACACAAACGAGTTCTCCTACTGGAACAACCCCGTGTACATCTGGTCCGTTGTGGTCCCGACGGGGCCGAACGTGGTCGCCGTCAGGTTCAAGCTGATCAACCCGTCCCAGACGTCCTACCTGTGGGTGTTCGCGGTAACCTTCGTGACTCAGAAGCAGGAAACCCTCCAGAACCAGGGCGATTACTACACGTTCTTGAACCACGAGACGACGCCGTTCTGGCTGCTCGCCGACGTTGGCTTGGGCTGGGACAACTACCCGACGACGGAGGAACAGGCTCTGCAGTCGTTCCTCTCCGCGATCTGGGGATCGACCACGGTCACGGTTTACGAGCAGGTACCGCTCGACGATCAGAAGTTCGATCCCAACACGGGTGACATCCAAGTAACGTTGGATCCGGCGGAGACGGAGCCGGACTTCCTACAGAACTCCAGCGACACGCTGGCCACGCAGCTGCTACCGGTACCGGTGAAGAAGAACGCGGGCGATTCGATCTCGATGTGGACCAACCCGAACGAGCCTGACACGGTGTACTTCGCGGTGTTCACCACGTCCAGGGCCTACGTCGGAGGCTGGATCGTGGACACGGCCCCGGCGGTGCTGGGCTCGGACTTCTCCCTCTACATCGACACCGTCAACGCCCCGGCGTACGGTTACTTCTTCGTGACACCGGGGATGCTGGAAGCCGTCAGGGAACTGACGTACGAGACGACACCGTCCGCGTTGTTCAACACCGTCCGGAACTACACGCTGGACCCGCTGACCGACATCGCGTTCGGGCTCCTGTCGGTGCTTGAGGGGTCGCCAACGGCTTACGACGAGGGCGTGAAGTACACCTTCGGGTTCTGGAAGTGGGTCTCCGGGACCGGGGCCGATAAGATACCGCAAACGTTCGAACAGTGGCTCTCGGACCAGGTGATAAGGACGCTCGCCTCGGAGGCTTCCTCGGTGTCGTCGAGTCAGAACGATCAGGAAGAGCTCATCAGGATGATCTACTACCTACTCGACTACGACTACTACCTATACTACCTGCCGGAGCTCGAGTGCCAGTTCCCGGCCGAGGGAGCGAGCGTGCTCCTACAGACGACACCGTCCATGTTGGTCAAGTTCCAGCCCTACGAGCTGCTAGGACTGAGCGATAGGCTTCAGGCCATAGCCAGGGTCTTCGGGTACATCTCACAGAACGGTGTTTCGGCGTTGTTCCAGATCGATCAGTACACGGGTCAACCGTACATAGCGGACGTGGCTGACTTCCTGTACGGCAGCAACATATCGACTCAGACACCGGGAGCCCTGGCGCTGGTGTCGGCTCCCTTCGCGGAGACAGACATGTGGTACTGCATCGAGATCGACGGTAACGAGCAGCCGGCGATAGTGAGGATCAAGATGACGCAGGAACCAACCGATTACGACTACATAAAGGACCTCATAACATATGTTAGAAACACCATGGTAGCCATTATAACTGCGTATCAGAATGGGTTGTCCACTCTGGTTAGTAATTACGTTAATATCAACGATGTTTACGCTCTCGAAAGCATCCAGAACGCGATACTATCGATGATAAGTCAGGTTCCACCACCCCCACAGTATAACGTGCCTCCAGCCCTTAAGGAATTCCTACTTAACTTGCAGAATGCTATTCAGTACATATATGATATAGATAAGAACCAGGTGCCGAAACTCATCGACATACCGACGAGTCTTAAGGTGGAGGCATCGATAACCAACAGGTACGAAGTCACGATATACATATTATCACAATATGATCAAGAACTTTACCAATACTTGCTACAAAATGGATGGATAGTGGTAGATTCAGGGACAACTAACGGTGTTCAGTGGTACACGTTATTCGACCAGAATACGTATAACGAAGTGATGAATTTGATATCACAGCTATCAACGGAGATCTCCAACCTGCAGTCGGCGGCCGACAAGTGGTACTCCGACGTGACGAGCTCGGCGACGGTATCGAATTACGGGACGGTGTATCAGTCCGAGCTGGTCCCGGACTACCAGACGGTGACTTCCGACGTGCAGACAGTACTGTCGACGTTGCAGCAGATCCAGTCGCTGGTCCCGACCGGTGGTGTGTTCACCAACCCGGTCAACGTGCAGGCGATAGCGGCCTCGACGACGCTGTTCGACACGGACATCATAGGAGACACATACCCGACCTCGGTCTCGCCGAACATCCTGTACTTCGGCGTGGAGCAGAGTGGATCCGCGGGCACGGGATCGTTCCCGTACGACGCCGCCTACGGTCACTTCAACTGGGGACTCTGGGAGGCTAACCTACCCGGTATCGCCACGGTGCCGTTCCTCATGAGGCCGGCGGGCTCCCCCTCCTCGACGTTCCCGAACGCGTTCCTGGCGTCGAACAAGCTCATCACCCTACCGCAACCGGCCGACGCGGTGGCGCTGCTGTACCTGGCGGCGTTACCCGCTCAGACGGAGCAGGTGAAGGTGCTGTTACAGTTCAGCGATGGAACGCAGCAGACGGTAACCGTGACGATATCGGACTGGGGTTACAGGTCGAACAACGCCGATACCGGGACGTTCGACTTCAACGGGGACGGTGTGCCGGATCTGTGGTACGTGAACGACGACGTCGTTCAGATGTCCGCCAGGGTCGAGTGGGTGAACGGTCAGCTACAGGTCGTGAACCAGACCTCCGACCTGTGGGCCCTGGCGTTCAGGTCGTTGAACCCGAACGTCAAGATCACGGCCGTGGAGATAGAGACGAACTACCCGGTGTGGGTGGTGGCCCTATCCGAGGGCGATCTCAACCTGCAGCCCACGGGCCACTGGGTGTGGTCGTGGTACGTGGTCGTGAACCCGACGGATCCGATAAGTACGATAGACCAGTTGCTACACTCGGACCCGATCAACGAGATATTCAACTACGCGTACACCGTGTTGGACGAGATATTCACGAGCCCGGCCTACCAGCCGACCGTGTACACGAGCCCGCCGTCCTCGCCCCCGAGTACCGTGGATTCCGAATCCGAGTACGCTCAGTACTACCTGGATGTGGCCCTGTACTGGTGGAACCAGTACACAGGAGGTTGAACACGTTGAAGTTGGTCGGGACGTACGTGAGGGGGATAGGGGAGGGCGCGTACTACGTTTCCCTCCCCTACTACAAACACGCCTTAGAGGCGATTTTGGGCGGTGAGCCGTACCCAGGGACGTTCAACGTGAGGGTATCGAGGTACGAGGCGGAAGTCGCCAAGAGGCTGGCCCGCGAGGCGGGTGTGAGGATAGACGGGTGTGGGGAACTCGGTGGGGTATGGGTGTACCCTTGCGCCGTGGAGGGTCGTTTGGCGTGGGCGGTGTTCCCGGACGAGTCCAAGCACGAGGATCACATCGAATTGGTGGCCCCGTACAGGATAAGCGAGGCTTTGGGGGTAATACCCGGAGACCGCGTCAAGGTGGAGCTGTGGGGACCTGAGGTTTGGCCCATCGCGGTGTCGATCTGGAGGAGATCGAAGCGGCCTTGAGGAGGGGAGCGCCCGTTTTCGTGTTCGATTCGGAGGACAGGGAGGGAGAAACCGACATCGTCTTCTGGGCTCCTACCGTGACCTCCGAGAGCATCGCGCTCCTGCGTAGGCTCGGCGGAGGTCTCATCTGCGCCGTGGTGCATCCCGAGCACGCTGAGGTCATCGGTCTTCCGTTCATGGTCGATGTCTACAGGGAGGCCGGCATGGAGCTGTTGGAGGCGCTGTGGCCGGACGATATCCCGTACGACGAGCGGTCCACGTTTTCGCTGACCGTTAATCACAGGGACACGTTCACAGGGGTGACCGATGAGGATCGTGCCTTAACGGTGAGGGAGTTGGCCCGGTTCTTCGAGGAGGAACACGAGGATCCGGTCGCTGAGTTCGGGGAGAGGTTCAGGTCACCCGGTCACGTGCACTTGTTGCGACCGTTCGATGGACTGTTGGACGAGCGTACCGGTCATACCGAGTTGTCGGCGGCGCTGTTGGAGATGTGCGGTTTGGAGCCCAAGGTAGCCGTTATATGCGAGATGTTGGAAGATGGAAACGGAGCGGTACCCCCCGATAAAGCGGAGAGGCTGGCCTCGTCCCTCGGGTGTCCCTTCGTGACAGGGGATGAGATCCTGGAACTGTGGGATCGATTCAAGAGGGGGTGATCGGAGGGGATGAGGACCGCCTCGGTGGCGATGGCGCTGGTGGTGGCGCTCGCGATCTGTTTGGGATCGGTGTCCGCCCAACAGACGGCGGGTGCCGCGACCGGAGGGGCGATGACGACAGGAGGGACGACGGCACCCGCCACGACGACCACGACGGCTCCTCAGACCGTTCAGACGGGAGGTGGTGGTACCGCCGCTCAGCAGGCGGCTCCAGCGGCGGCCCCGGCTTCTCAGGCTTCACAGCCCGCCAAGTCGGCACCGGCCAAGAAGACCGCCAAGAAGCCGAAGCATAAGACCGCGGCTCACAAGCCCGGGAAGAAGCCTAAGGGTAAGGGTCCGACGGCCAACGTCAGGGAGTTTCGGTACTACACGATAGCCGCCGCCGGAGGGCTTGTGGCCCTGGCGGCGTTGCTGGGTTACGGGTTCATGGTGGAGAGCGGTGTCACGGGGCAGGAGAAGAAGACCACCGGGACCACCGAGGGATCGAAGACGTCGGGCGAGAGACCGTCGTCCGGGACGACGTCGGGTGGATCCTCCGGTGGTGGAGGTTCGTTGCCGTCCACGCCGTCCACGTCCAGGGAGGATGACGTTGAGAAGATAAGGGAGCTATGGAAGAAGCTCAGGGAGGAGGGGAGTGAGGGTTGAGACTGGAGTGTCCCTCATGCGGTGGTCTCGTCAGGCCTTTCTACAGGGAGGACGAGTGGGGCTTGAAGTGCGAGGAGTGCGATTGGAGAAAGAACCTACCCAGCCGGCCGTCCGAGTCCACGAGATTGGAGTGGTTCAAGGCCTACGCCAGGGAATTCCTGCGTAGGGAGTTCGACGATTGCGGCGTCGTCAAAGTCGTCGTGAGGGGGCCCAGGGGGCCGCGCGGTTCCGAGTACGTGGCGGCCACGGTGTACGCGTCCGATCATCACTCCGCCATCGGGCCCGATGGGGAGCGCGTCAGGGGAGTTGAAGAGGAGCTGAACGAGCTGGCGTCCGAGCTGCGCGTTCCTCCCGTGCGCATCACCGTCCAGCCCGCCCACCTCGCCGACTGAAGACGTAACCCAGTGGGCTCCCGACCCCGCAATCCCCGTCCACGCACAAACCCCACTCCCTCATCTTCCTACAGCTCGGTGGGCTGTATTTCTTCCCCGATCCTTCCAGTCCCGCTATGTGTCGCACTTGATACCTGGTTCTATCCTCATCGAAATCGGGAACGTTAGAGAAAACTTCCACTACTTTATCGATATCCCATCCAATGTTTATCAGAAATGATGCTAGTGCAAACCTAGCTTCGTGAGGTAGGTTCTCACCCTCTTCCGCCCTTTTGAGTAACTCTCTCATGCAGGGTGGGAAGGACCTCCTCCTACCTTTGGGGACTTTCCTCTTTCGAACGCCCAGGAGTTTGACGGCGAGGTCCCTTAGATCCTCGATCCCTTCCCGTTCTCTCGCCTCCTCGACGACCAGGCGTCTGACCTCTTCCCTGAAGGTCCTGAGCAGGCGGGGCCTATCCAGTACTACGCTTCCCGCGGTTTCGCCCGGGACGTGGGTGGTGGCGAGTACCACCTCGTCTCCGAGGTCCGAGGCCTTCTTGGCCACTGTCGGGGTGATGTCCTTCACGGATCTCAACGAGAAGACGACGGTGTAGTGGACGGAGTACCGGCCGTCGTCCCTTCTCCTGGTGGGCCACGAGAACATGTCGGAGAGTATCTCGGTAGGGTCCGTTCCTTTCCTCCCTAGGTAATCGAGGGCTGAGGTTTCGAGCTCCGATTCCCTGTGCGCTAGGACGTGGGCGGCTTGAGGGGGTCCGGAGGCGGCCAGGGTGAGGAGCGCCGAGTACGCCCTTAGGCCGTCCCTTTCGCCCGAGAGCACCTCCTGCACGTACTTCAGGGACTCTTTGCGTCTGGTTCCCCACGGTTTCCTCCGGTCGGTGGGTTTCAGCCTGGCCTTCACCTCGTCCAGGTAGGCGGTTACTTCCTCCGGGTCCATGGGTTCGACGTGGACCTTTGGGGACGCTGGGAACAGGTGTTCGAAGGCCTTTCTCACGTTCATCACCCGGGGGAATCGGCGGTGAGGGCACCCTTGTTGGTGTACGGGGTTCATGGGGACGAGGGGAGGAGGCTGGAGGGTGTGGTCAGGAGGTACGTGCCGAGGGGTTTCGAGGTCGTGAAGTTGTTCGACGACGTGCGTTATGTGAGCACGTTGGATCCTAGGTATTACCTGAGCGAGTTGGGGGAGCGGTGGGTGAGGTTGGTCGTTTCCAAGGACTTCGACGCTTACGTGGAGTTGCACGCCTACAGGCCCTGGTCCTACCGTCGCTTGGTCGTTCCCAGGGGTAAGGTACCCGGGTTGGTCGATTTGGGAGAGGGGGTGTTGTTGGGGTCGGTGCCCAGGGGGAGGGCGGTGGTGCTCGGGCCCGTGTTGGCGCTGACCGTGGAGGTCCCGGATGGGTATCGGGGGAGTGTGTTGAAGGAGTTGTTGGAGGGTGTCTTGAGGGCTGAGGATGGTTGGGATTTCGCGTCTTGGCTGGTGAATAGGTTCGGGGAGGCGGGTGAGGAGGCGTTGATCAGGTTCTTCCGCTACTCGATGGGGTCCCGTGATCCTTTTTGACGTCGGTGGCTCGGGGTCGTACGGTCCAGAGGACGGCCCCCGAAAACCGGAGGGTTCCCGATGATGGGGAGTAGGGGGCCGCCGGTGACCCCCGCGGTCGCCGGCTGGGGCCGTGACGGGTGACGACCGTGGGGCGACGGATGATCGGTCCTGCTAGCCGCGGGGGACACGTTTCATCCCTCGGGTAGAACCACAACGGTTACGGGTTTGCCCTGGGTTATCGCCTTGGCGACCTCGTCGGCGTCATCGGGATCCATGACCAGGACGACGCTCCTGCCTCTCTTGCGCCACACTTCGGCGGTGCAGATCTTCCGACCGCCCGCGTACACGTCGACCCTATCCCCGCCTCCCACGTGTGATGTTCCGCCCACGGGTTCCACGGCGACGGCCACGGTGTCCGGGGGTAGCGTGTGGGAGATGGACGCCTCGGCGCCGGCTATCTTGACTTCGAGTTCGTCGCCTCTCACCTTGACGATTGCCTTTCCGACTCCTTCCTCGCGCTCCAGGTCCCTTTTGATTATCCTCTCGATCTCCTCCTTCGGGGTTCCGCGGGGGAACTCGTAGATCCTTCCCGCTATCCTCTCTTTCACCTCTTGGGGTGCGGGTGGCTCGCCAGGGATGTCCCCGATGCGTTCCGCCTCGGGTATTTGGTACGTTTTGACGGTGGGTTTCACCTCGGCCCACCTGGTCTCGAGTAGCCTGTCTCCGAACGCGTCCCCGTATGTCCTGCCGGGGATGGCGGCGAGCGCCGCTACGGCCCACGAGAGTATCTCCATGTTCGGGGTTTTGGTCAGCATACCGTACAGTTGCACGGGGCCGCTGGCGAACCCGGCCGTCAGGAGGCCGAAGAGCGTGGCGGTCGTGAGGGTGATCCTCTCCTTCGCCACGTACCTGTACACGGCCGAGGCTATGAACGCGCCCGCGAACACGTAAACGCATCTCCACATGGTCAGGTAGGCGAATTGGGATAAGACGTAGGGGCTTACGTCGATCATCCCCGCCCGGACCCCGCCTTGACGAGTTCCCGGACGGCTCTCTCCGGATCTTCGGCCTTCATCAGGTGGGTCCCTACGAGTACCGCGTCGACGACGTCTCGGAGTGCTTTCACGTCCTCGGGTCCCGTCACCCCGGATTCGCCCACGACCGGGGTCCCGGGGAGTTCCTTTCCGACCTTTTCGGCG
Organism: Methanopyri archaeon; assembly: GCA_013154335.1. Classification (GTDB taxonomy): domain Archaea; phylum JAADCQ01; class Methanopyri; order Methanopyrales; family Methanopyraceae; genus Methanopyrus. The sequence goes on along the minus strand of JAADCQ010000048.1, from coordinate 3,446 downwards.
AGTTCGGGTATCCTATCGACGTTCACGTCCAACGTCCTCAGGTCCCTGCTGTTGACGCCGACGAGGTCCGGGTTCGCTTCGACCACGTACCGGATGTTCGAAGGGTCGTGGAACTCGAGAAGGACCTCCAGACCGTGTTCGTGGGCGGTGTCGACGAGCTCGGGGGCGTCTTCTTCCACCACCTCGGCTATCAGGAGGATCGCATCGGCCTCGTAGTGGGCAGACTCCTCGATCTGTACCCGGTGGACGATGAAGTCCTTACGTAGTACGGGTAGGTCCACGGTTTCTTTCACGACTCGGACGAGCTCGGGGCTCCCGTCGAAGAACTCGGGTTCGGTCAGGACGGAGACCGCGCAGGCACCGCCTTTTTCGTAGGAGGCGGCGCGTTCGGCCACGGACTCTGGATCGGACGGGCCGAGACGGCCGGCCGAGGGGGACGAGGGTTTTATCTCGGCTATGATGGAGACGCCGTCGGTGGACGTGACGGCTTTCTCGAGGGATCTGGAGCCCGCGTGGGGACTGGGTGCGAGGTCCTCGGTATCCAGCTCTCTGATCCTCCGTTCGACTTTTTTCAATATTTGATCTAAAACCGTCATCGGCGACATCCCCGGCCGTCGCGGGGATGATGATCTGGATGATAGGCGACGGGTGAGCGGGGGTCCCGGGACCGACCCGATGACGAGCACCCGGTTGGCTGGACCTGGGGTATGATGAGCGTTACGCCATCCGAGGGGGTGTTTTATCGTTGTTGAATTTGAAATCCGTCTTTACGTTTTCCTCACCGTTACAGTTCACGGGTAAGTTCAAGAAGGTAACGTTAAAACTACCCGTTTACATCTGTCCTGATACGCACAGGCTGGTGGTACCTGGTATAGTTGCGGTGAAAACATGCGGAACGGGATGGCGGTTGGCGGAGCCTTTCCTTATGATGTTAATGTTGAACTCCGCCGGCGCTATGCTGGTGGCGGCGATAATAATATCATATTTGAAGAGCGCTTGGGAAGTGGGCGACACGGCTAGGGTTCTCATGTACATAGGGTTGTTGATGTTTTGCTTTATAATTTTAATGACTGACATAGGGTTCGTTTTGACATCAACCGTGCTCAGACCCGGGGGTCCTTACGTTATTCCGCCGAATCAATTCATGCTGACGGATTGCTACTTCGAGTTCATGATAGGGGCGACGCTGTTCAGCTTGTTCTGCATACTAGTCGGGTTCTTGTTGATAATGAGGGAGAGGAAGGTTAGGATCTGAGGGGAGGGGTTACAGGTACCCCTCCTCCTTCAGTAATTCCGCGTTGAGCACCGAGGCCCCCGCGGCCCCTCTCACCGCGTTGTGGCCGACGCACACGTATTTCACGCCACCCAGGGGGTCCTCCCTCAGCCTGCCGACGGCGACCGCCATGCCGTTCTCGAGGTCCCTATCGAACCTGGGCTGGGGCCTGTCCTCTTCCTCCATCACGACCAGCGGTCTCTCGGGCGCCGTGGGGAGGTCCTTCTCCTGGGGGAGGCCCTTGAACTCCTTCATCGCCTCGGCCACGTCGTCGGGGTCCGCATCGTCTTCGGTGGACACGAACACGGCCTCGGTGTGTCCGTCGAGGACCGGGACCCTGTGACAGGATGCGGAGACGGTGAAGTCCGCGGGCTTCACCTCGTCCCCGTCCAGTTCGCCCATTATCTTGAGGGTTTCCGTTTCCATCTTCTCCTCTTCCCCGGCTATGTACGGGATCACGTTGTCGATGATCGCCATGGAGGGTACGCCCGCGTACCCGGCCCCGGAGACCGCTTGCATGGTGGCTACGGTCACGCTTTCTAAACCCCAACCGTCGGCTATGGGTTTGAGCGTGAGGCACATCTGTATGGTGGAACAGTTCGGGTTCGTCACTATGAAGCCGGACCATCCCCTCTCGTCCCGTTGCACGTCGATGAGGGCTAGGTGGTCGGGGTTGACCTCGGGGATGACGAGGGGTACGTCCGGTTCCATCCTGTGGGCGCTTGCGTTGCTGGCGACGGCGTACCCGGCCTCCGCGAACTTGGGTTCCACATCCTTGGCGACGTCCGAGGGTAGGGCGGAGAAGACCAGGTCCACGTCCTCGTCCTCCAGGGCCTTGGGGTCGGTCTCCTTGACCTCTAGCTCGGCCACGTCCTCGGGCATGGGTTCCTCGAGGTACCATTTGGCGGCCTCGGAGTAGGGTTTACCGGCGGACCTCGGGGAGGCCGTCACGGCCCTGATCTCGAACCAGGGGTGGTCGGAGAGGAGGGAGATGAACCTCTGACCCACTATGCCCGTGGCTCCCAAGACCGCGACGCCGATCTTGGCCAAGGTTTCGTACGCCCCCGGGCGATGATCTGCCGCACCCTCTGGGGAGGGTCCGATGACCGGAGCTTCCGGGGGTGAGCCCTTTCAGTCCTCCTCCAGGAGTTCTTCGATCTCCTTGAGGAGTTCCTCCAGATCGTCCTCCTCTTCCTCTTCGGTCTCCTCCTCGTGCCCTTCTTCCTCCTCTTCGGTCTCTTCTTCTTCCTCGACCGTGACTTTCTCCGCGGGCGCGGCCTCTTCCGCCTTCTCCTCGGCGATAAGGGGAGGGGTTATCTCGCCCTCGAACAGGAAGAACTCCTCGAGGGCCTTCCTCGATACGGCCGCCTTGGCCCTGCCGACTATCTTGTCTAGTACCCTCCACGTCATGTTGGAGGGGAGGATGACGAAATCTTCTTTCAGGTCGCCCGTGCAGTAGGCGTCGAGGCCTCCCTCGGGCTCGCGGATGAGCGGTTTCATGTTCTCGAAGGACACCTCGACGGCCCCCGCGTCGAACGTGCGGAGGGCGTCCCTGATGCCGAGTTTCTCGACGAGGGAGGCGAGCGTGTACAGGGTGAGTTGCGCCTGTACGTCGAGCATCTCCTCGGGCGCGAACCAGGTGCCGGTCTCGAGGAACTCGGCTAGGGCGGCCAGGATGCGTCTGGTCAGCACGATCACGACGTCTCCCACTATCGAGACGTGGATCGCGGACGGTAACTCGACGAGTTCCTTGCCGGCGGACTCGGCGAGCTCGACGAGTCTCTCGAACTGCTCGTCGGTGACTATCCTGTTGCCCATGTCCGTGTACCGTGTAGAGAGGTAGATCTTCTGGGTCTCGGTCCCCGGGATGCCGGCCGGGTGGAAGGCGGTCACGCCGACCTCCTCGGGGACGTCTATCTTCATGTCCGTGAGCTCGAGGAACACGGCCATCGGGTTGCACGTGCACGTGGTGCAGACGACGGCGCCCTCGGGGATGTCCTCGGCCACGTTGTGGACTATCTCGGGTGTCTTTCCGAACGGGGTGAAGAGGATGATCACGTCGGTGTCCTGCACCGCCTCGGCGTCGTCGGTGGTGAGTTGGACGCCGGCTTCTTCGAGCTTGGAAACGTGCTCGGGATCCTGCTCGTCGAGGAACGGGTCCGAGAGAACCACC
>JAADCQ010000042.1 GCA_013154335.1 Methanopyri archaeon | reverse complement strand
GTTCTGGGTCCTGGCGGCTCTCGGTATCGCTCTGATCCTGGAGGACATACACTTGGACACGGGCATCGTCTCGGCGGTAGGAGCCGCCTGCCTGATCGGGGCGGGGTACGGGCTCGGGGGTCCGGAAGGGGCCGCGGTAGGGGCCGCCGTCGGCGTACCCATCGCTGCGATCGTACTCGTAGGCGCCAGGAGGGTCCCCAAGGGTCCCTCTCGGGTCCCGGAGGTCAAGGATCTGATCTCGGAGCGCGGAGAGGTGGTCAGCGAGGACCCCCTGATAGTTCGGGTCAGAGGTGAGGAGTGGTTGGCCGAGGCCCGCGGGCCGGCACCCTCGAAGGGGGATATGGTGAAAGTTATCGACGTGAAAGGTTCCACGATCTTGGTGGTTAAACGTGTGAATAAGGGGTGATCGTTATGGAATTTTACATTACAATTACGATTGTGATAGCGATTATAATATTTGTAGTTATACCGATATTACTGAGCGCTATAAAGGTGGTGAAGGAGTACGAAAGAGGTGTGGTATTGAGACTAGGTAGATTCTTAAGGGTTGCAGAACCTGGTCTTAACATAATAATTCCTATGATAGATAAGATGATAAAAGTTGACATGAGAGTTACAACTAGGGAAATTCCTGCTCAAGAAGTGATAACTAAAGATAACGTCTCCATCAAAGTAGACGCCATCATATACTACAGGGTCGTGGATCCCGAGGCAGCGGTCCTGAACGTCGAGAATTACGACATAGCCGTTTTTAACCTGGCGCAGACGACACTCCGTAGCGTTCTCGGCGAGGTGGAACTCGACGACGTCCTGGCGCGTAGAGAGGAGTTGAGCGCGAAGATAAGGGAGATCATAGATAGGAAGACGGAAGATTGGGGCGTGCACGTCACCGACGTGGAGATAAGGGATGTGATCCTGCCCGAGTCCATGGTGAAGGCGATGGCCAGGCAGGCGGAGGCGGAGAGGAACAGGCGTGCCAGGATCATAGAGGCGGAGGCGGAGAAACAGGCCGCTAAGACCCTGAAAGAGGCCGCTGAGATCTTGGGTATGAGTCCCGCCATGCTGAGGGTCATCCAGGCGCTCAAGGAGATAAAGGCCAAAACGGTGCTGTTTCCGTTACCCCTGGATCTCATGGATTTACTCGGATCCATGGCCTCTGAGGAGGACGAGGAGTGAGTCGCCCTCCACGGGCCTCCCCTTTACTTCCATCACCACGCCCTTTAACGGCAGTATCCTGGGTCTCTCTCCACCGGGCGGGACGTACACGACGCACCTGCGCGTGAACCCTAGGATCTTACCTGATATGCCCTTGTACGATTTGGACGGCGCCTCGATGACGCGGAACCTCTCGCCGACGAGTTCCTCGGGATCGGGGGTGATCGGTCCCTTTGCTGGTAACCTACCGCTCCCCCCAGGGCGAGGAACGGCTGTGGGTGCCCGACGACACGTTCCCTAGGTCCGGCAGGGACGCGTGGAGGAAGAGGGAGCAGGTGGGAGCGGTGCTGGAAGCCGTGTGCTGTAAGGTTAGGAGGGATGGTCTCGTCGTGGACGCGTGTTGCGGTAAAGGGGCCCTGACGACGGCCCTGGCGTTGGCGTTTCCCACGTGTGACGTCTTAGGGTTCGACGGTGTGGGGTTCGACAGGGCTTGGCGTTCGGGTCGGAGGTACCTACGGGATGTCGGTCTCGGTAACCTGAGGTTCGAGGTCATGGACCTGCACTCGTTGGTGGAGGACCCGTGGTCGTTGGTTCCGGAGGAGCCGGTGTTGGTGGTGGGGTTGCACCCGTGCGGGACGTTATCGGATAGGGTACTGAGGCTCGCGGTGGAGACCGACGCCGACGTGGTGCTGGTGGTCCCGTGTTGTTACGGTCGTGCGAGTCCCCGCGTCCTGAGGGAGGAACTAGGGGTTAGGGAGCGCGTGGACGTGCTGAAGAGGGCGTTGAAGGAGGCGGAGGGATCGTGGGAGGCCCAGCTTTTGGTGTGTCGGTGGCGGGCCTCTTACCTGGAGGAGCACGGGTACTCCGTGCGCGTCGGGTTGCTGTTCGATGAGGACGTTTCGGGCAGGAGGGGATTCCTGATCGGTTTCAGCTGACCTCGATGGCGTCCTCCGGGAACCCTTCCTCCTTGATCAGGAACTCACGAACCTTCTGGCGGTGATCGCCCTGAAGGATGATCTTACCTTCCTTGGCGGTGCCGCCGCACGCGCAGGCCCGCTTTAGTTTACTGGCCAGTTCGCGGAGGTCTATCTCCGCGTCGTCCAGTCCCTCTATTATCGTGACTATCTTGCCGGGCCTCGGCTGTTCGGTGTAAATCTTGATCTTCTCGACGGTCTCTTTCGAGACCTCCTCACAGACGCAGAGTTCCTTAGGGAGCCCGCAAACGGGGCAGATTTCGTCTTCTTGCATCCTTACAGCCGGGGCCCCTTACGTCCTTTTTCTTCGAATTCTCGGATCTCGCGGAGCTCTTCTTCACGCTCCACGGTGAGTATCCTGGCGATGGCTTTCCTTATTTCCTTTACTCTTCCGGGGTTCTCCGGGACCCCAGAAATGGCCCTAGCGGTCTCCTCCCTCATGAGTTCCGCTTTGAGCTCCCTGAGCCTTTCCCGACGCTCCTCCGGGGTCATCTCCCTGATCTCGTCCGGTCTCAGTATCGCCACCTTGATCCGCCCCCGTTAAGCCGCCTCCTCGCCCTCCTTCTCCTTCATGAGCTCCTTCAGCTTGTCCTCGACCTCCTCCGGCGGCTTGATCTCCAGCTCGTCCGGTAGCTCCACGTCGGGCGGCATTATCCTGACGGTGACGCCTATGGAACCGGGCTTGGTCACGGCCTGCTTGTAACCCTCTATCATCAGGTCGTCGCCGGGCTCGCCGCAGTACTTCACGGCGCCCTCCATGAACTTCTCCGTCCTGGCCCTCGCACCGATGAGCTTACCGGAGAGGATGATCATAGCGCCCAACGCTCCGGCGTTCATTATCCTCCTCAAGGCACCGTAGGCCGCCCTCCTGAAGTGGATACCCCTCTCCAGCGCCGAAGCGAGTCTCTGGGCTACCACCCTCGGGTTCAGTTCGGGAGAGGGCAGTTCCTTCACCTCGATGGAAATACGGCCGAGGACGGGGAACATATCCTGTATCTCCTCTTCGATCCTCCTGATGTTCCTACCTCTACGACCGATGGCTATCGCCGGTCTCTCCACGTACGTGATGATCTTGGTGGCGTTCGGTACCCTCTGTAGCCTCATTCCCCCGTAGCCCGCCCTCTCCAGCTCCTGCTCCAGGTACTCGTCCAGCTCGCACTTCAGCTGTCCGTACTTCACGAACTTCTTGTGGACGGGAAGGTTCTCCCCGTGGATCATGACGGGACACCCCTCACCTCTCCTCCAGGATCACTTCGATGTGGGTCGTGGGCGTGTTGAACGGTGTGGCCCTACCGAACGCCCTCGGGATCCATCCTCGGATGACGCGGCCCTTGTGAGCCGCTATGTGCTTTATGTAAAGGCGGTCCGTGTCCAGGCCCTTCTGCTCCGCGTTGGCCTCGGCGTGCTCCAGCACCCTTAGGATGTGCTCGGCGGCCTTCCGCGGGAACCTACCCGCGTCCCATCCCGGCCTGATCTGCCGCCTGTGGGGGACCTTCTTCTTGTGCTTCCTGAAGGGGACGGCCTCTTCCTGGCGGATGACCCTACGTAGGAACTCCTTAGCCCTGTCCAGGGGCATCCCCCTTATCGCCCTGCAGATCTCCCTGGCGTGCTTCGGCGATATCCTGAGCTCCCTGATGAAAGCCTTCGCCGTCCTATCCTCGTCCAGCTCCTCCGGGGGTATGGAATAGTGCCACTTCTTCGTCCTGGTCAACGTCCGCGACCCCCCGACCGCGAAATCACCGCCTCTTAAACGGTATCGGGCGGGGGCGATCCCCTTGGAGGTCCTGGGCGTGCAGCTGGGCAACACGGGGACGGATTTCTGTCTGATGACGGAGGACGGCAGCTGGGAGATAGTGGAAAGGGGTCCCGGCGTCTTCGGTCGGATATCCTGCGCGTTCGAACTCGAGAGATGCCGGGAGGCTTTACGGGAGGAGATAGTCCCCCGGGTCATCGAGGTCGTGGAGGATGTGAACCCCGATCTGGTCGTGTTGGGTACCATCGTGGACGAGTTGGGCCTGATCACGGGACCCATGGTGTACGGGAGGACGGGCATCCCCACCCTCGCCGCGTTCGGTGACCCGTGGGGTGCGCCGGACGGGGACGCCGTAGGCGCACCGTTTTGCGTGGCGGAGGAACACCCGGAATGCGTCCACGCGGACGTGGGCGCCATGACCGTGATCGTACCCATCGAGGAGGGTGAACCGAGGTTCGAACCCGCGGTGGTCGTCCCGGGCACATTCCCCCTGGACTTAGCCGTTCGCGTGTTAACGGGTCGGGACTACGATGAGGGAGGTCGGCTGGCGTCCGAAGGCGAGTTCTTGACGGAAGTGGCGGAGGAACTGACCTCCATCGAGATCGACGGGAAGCCGGTGTTCGGCGAGCTGGAGGGCGACGATTTGGGGCCTGTTCCACCGAAGATGGAGGAGGTCCTGGGGCCCGTCTACGAGGAGTTAGGGGAGGAGTACGGTGTCGAGAACGTGCTCAGGACGGTCACGGAGCTCGTCGCGAGGAACGTGGTGGAGAACTCGAGGAGGTACGGGCTGGACACCCTGGTGCTCTCGGGCGGAGGTATTAAAAACGAACTTTTAAAACGGATCGTGGTCGACCTGTGGGACGGTCGGGCGGTGCCGTTCGCCGGGGAAGACCTGGAAGCCAGGGGGTTATGCCTCCTCGGGTTGAGGTTCCTCCGCGGTGAGCGGGTCCCGGCCGTCCCCTACCCGGGGGGTGACGCGGTTGGCGGAGGATGAGAAGGAAGAGGGCTCCGAGAAGGACGAGGAGTTCCCGGAACCGGACGTTACGATACAGAACATAGTGGCTTCGGTGGATCTGAAAGGCGAGGTGAACCTGGACGAGTGCTCCGTCATACTGCAAGGGGAGTACGAGCCGGAGCAGTTCCCGGGCCTCGTCTACAGGCTCAAGGACATCGGTACCGTGGTCCTGATATTCAGATCCGGAAAGATGGTGTGCACGGGCGCGAAGACCAGGGAGCAGATCTACGAGAGCGTGAAGAAGGTCAGGGAGGACCTCGAGAAGAAGTGCGGGGTCAAGTTCGAGGGCGAGCCCGAGATAGAGATACAGAACGTCGTGGCGTCCGCCGACTTCCACGTGCCCCTGGACCTGGACACGATCGCCGAGGTGTTGATAGCGGACGAGGAGATCAAGGGTATAGAGTACGAACCCGAGCAGTTCCCGGGTCTGGTACTGAGACTCAAGGAGCCCAAGGTCGCGATGCTGCTGTTCTACTCCGGAAAGGCCGTGTGCACGGGCGCCAAGGACGAGAAGGAGCCGGAGATCGCCGTCAAGAAGATCGCCGAGAAGATCAAGAAGTACGGGCTCCAGTTGAGCTGACCTCCCTGGCGACCACGATGGGAACATGCTCGAAGGAATCCAGGAACTCCTCGTCGATCCCCGAGGGATCGCCCGCTTCCCTCATCATGTCGTAGACGGTCCTACCGGCGCCCTTGGTCCGGACCTCCTCGGCGCGCTCCAACAGGCGGATGGCTTCCTCGACGTCCAGATCACCGGCTATAGCCACCGGGGTCGGACCGAGCGTTTCGGCGAGCAACCTCCCTACCAGGAAACCGAAGATACCCGTCCCAGCCTTTATGGGCGGGTGAGCCCTAGCGATAGTCGTGAACTTGATCCCCAACAGCTCGAAGGTCTTGTCCGTGTCACCCACCACGACGACCACATCCACGTCACGCTCCTCCATCAACCTCTCCCTCAACTCCCTCGCGACATCACCCGCCGACTCGGGAACGGGGGCCGCGCACGTACCCGGGACGTTCCCGACGTCCACCCCGGCCTCCGAGAGGGGTTCCAGCGCGTGCTTCAGACCGAACTCCTCCAACACCATCTGCTTGTGCCTGGCGCCCTCTTCCAACGGGTAACGCCTGAAGTTCTCGACGGTCTCGTCCCTCAAGGGCGGGTCCATCACGTCCTTCAACAGCGGACCCAGGATCCTACCCCAGACGATCCTCATCCAATACTTGGCCAACCACCTGGCCAACCTACCCGGCTCGTACCGACTCTCGTCTATCAACTCCCCCTCGGCCACGGCCACCGCCTTCTCGGACAGTAGGACCACATCCCCGTCGGTCAACGTAACGTCTTTTAGTGCCCTGAGGGCGTTTCGAACCGCCCCGGAACCAACCTTCCAGTACCTGTCCCTAACCGGGACGAGCTTGTAACGCAAAGGGGTGATCCCCCGTGCTGGACAAGCTGGCTAAGAAGTACATGACACCCGATCGCATCGCGTCCATGGCAGCATCCATGGCCGAGGCCGCCGTCGTCAAGTTCCTCGATATAGCCAGGAACATGGAATCCGAAGCCTCCCTAAGCGAGGACGGTTACGAGATAAAGGTGTGGGATGCCAAGGACAGGTACGAGGTGGAAGCACACGGTGAGATCGGTGACTCGAGCTTCTCCATGTCCCTCGAGGCCAGGTTCGGCGAGTGTTCGGTGTCCGGGGAGTTCGAAGTCGAGAGCGAGTACCTGACCGACATGCTGAAGAGGGTGGTCAAGGCGCTCCAGGAGGCCAAGGAGGGTTGACGTTGTCCTCCCTCCCCTCAACGATCTTCATCGTTACGTTAACCGTAACGACACTCGCACCCGTGACGGCGTACAACCTTGACTTAACCTCACTGGCCGCGACCGGGCTCGGCACGGCCGCATACATCACGTCACAACCCGCCCTCCAGACCCTCGGCCTGGCGTTGGTGAAGTACGGGACGTCCAGACTGGCCCTCGAGGAAACGCTCCACACACCCTACGCCGCCTACGAGGCCCACAAGTTCAACGTGGCCAGGCTCGACGTCATAACCTCCCTCCCAACGGTCGCCGTCCAAGCCCTCGTCCCAACCATGGGCCTGAGCACGCTACAATCGTACGTCGGTAGCTACTTACCCCAGGGCCTGAACCTCCAAACCGCGATGATACAAACGGCCGAGTTCCTCGTGGCGCCCTCGCTCGACCAAACAATGGTGGACCAAGCCCTCGACGGTACCGTCACCGTGGCCCAGATCATCGCCAACCAAGTCCCGGAGGCCTCCGACCTACCATCGTACATCAGCGATTGGAGCTCAAAGGCCAAGAACGCCGTAGACTCGAACTGGAACGTGGTCGGACACGCGATCAACGACGTGCTAGGGGCCTTCAGGTCATCCCCGTTGGGCGTCGCCCTCGCCACACTGGGTTGGACGGTCCTCCAAGTGTTGGCACCGAAAAGCCTCCTGGACCTGGTGATACAGGGGTACCTGTACCCGACCCCCTTGTACGACGCCTACGAGCTCGTCACCGGCTTCAACGATCTAGGGGCCGGGATAACCGCCCTACAGACGGGCTTACGCATCCGGTCGGACCCGGAAGGTGTTATCGAAGACACCGTGACCGACATCGCCGAAGCCGTGTACGAGGAGATCACGGGTAACGCGTCCCTAGACTCCGTCCTCGAACAATGCGAGATCCTCACACCAGGGGACGTCCAGGACCTGAAGGCGGAGGGGGAACAGAAGTTCGTCGAGGACGCCAAAACGTACGTCGAGAACGCCATCCAGGACTTCAACCTGGGCCCCGAGATCGACCAGTACCTACCGTACCTGGGGACGGTCGTGGCGGTCATAGGGGTGCTGAGGGCCGTACAGGGCCTTCTCGAGATCATCGACGCGGGCGTGTCCCTGGGCTACCTCGTGGAGGGCTTCGGCGCATCGCTACCGCTACCCGCCAAGGAAGAGGTGGAAGCCGCGTTACCGGCCCTGGAATCCGTGTACTCGCCCTTCCCGCTACCTCCGACCCCCTGAGGCCCAAGGATCGGCCAACGCCTCGGCGGCCGCCTTCTTCCCCGGGTCCCCCGCCAGCTCCCCGGCCCCCTCTAACAACCTGACAACACCCTCCAACCACTCGGCCAGATCCGTCGGATAGGCCGTGAAGCAGTACCTATCCGATAACCTCCTGGGTATCGAGTACACCGAGGCGCCCTTAACCCTCTCCTCCAACACGAGCCTCGACGCCCTCTCGGTCACGTGCTCGCAGTCCGGGAAAGCCTCGCACCCGCAGTCCAACTCCCTGATCGTGTTCACGATCCTCTCCTTGATCTTGGGGGGTACCCTCTCGAGGGCCGTCTTCCCCTCGTGATAGAGGACGGAGAGGGCGTCCTCGAACCTCCTCGGTAGTTCCAAGTCCGCCGATTTCCTGACCGCTCTTCTCACGTCCTCCGACAGTAGAAACCCCTCGAACGGGTGCACCCTGCAGACGGCGTCCATCGGATCCCCCTCCGCCTCCGCCAGGCCCCTCAGTTCCAACGGATCCACGAAGTAGCGCACGGCGACGCGCCCGTCATCGGTCACCGACAACGAGCCATCGGAGGTCAGGAAGCCGGCCTCCTCGAGCTCCCTGACCCTCCCCTTCGGGTCCGTGGCGAAGCCCAGGGACCTCGACACCACCCTCTTCAGGGAGTCGACGCTCCGAGCGGCCCCGCTGGCCACGTGCGCCAGCACCTGTTCCCTCTCGTCACCGTCGTCGTAGACGACCTCCACGTCCTCGACCTCCGCCTCCAAGAGCTCGAAGGCCACCTCATCCTCGGTCCTATCCTGCGACCTGTGGTACCTTCTACCCGGCTCGACCATCAGGTACACCTTGCCCACGTCGTGATAACCCGGTCTACCCGCCCTACCCGCCATCTGAAGGAACTCCATCGGTGTTATCCACTCGATCCCCATGGCCAGGCTCTCGAACACGACCTGAGAGGCGGGGAAATCCACCCCAGCCCCGAGGGCCGCGGTCGCCACTACGGCCGCCACCTCACCCCTCTCGAATGCCTTCTCGGTCTCCTTCCTCCTACCGTACGGGAGCCCCCCGTGGTAGGGCCTGACCTCCAACCCCGTCCTGTCCGCTAGGTAGTCGGCCAGCTCGTGCGTCCTCCGCCTGGAGTACGTGAACACGATCGTTTGCCCGCGGTAACCCGTCGAGTAGACCGTATCCCACTCCCTCTCAACGAGCGAAGCGATCCGCTCCCACTTCTGCCTCCTATCCTGGTTCAAGACCAAATGGAACTCCAGGGGAACCGGCCTCCTGTCGTGCTCCACCACCCTCGCACCCAGAAGCCCGGCCACCTCGCTCGGGTTCCCCACGGTCGCGGATAACCCGATGATCTGCGCCTCGGGCGCCAACTCCCTGAGCCTGCATATCAGACCGTCGAGCTCGGGACCCCTCTCCTCATCCCTCAGCGTGTGGACCTCGTCGATCACGACGGCACCGATCTCCCCCGGGTCCAACGCCCCGGTCCTGAGGAGGAGATCGAAAGCCTCGTACGTGCCGACTATCACGTCCGCCTCCCTCGGATCCGCCCCGGGACGGCGGGCCCTGAACTCCTTTATCCTGGACGCACCCACGGCGAGCGCCACGTCGTAACCCAGATCACCCAGTTCCCGGCGGAAGGATCCGAACTTCTGGTTGGCCAGGGCCACGAGAGGCACCAAGTAGACGAACCTACGACCCTCCGTCAGCGCCTTCAACCCCGCCATGACGCCCACCAACGTCTTCCCGGACCCTGTCGGCGAGACCACCAGTAGGTTCTCACCGTCGAAGAGACCCTCCTCGACGCACGCCACCTGAACAGGGTTCAACCTCTCGTAACCCAAACGGCGCAGGATAGCGCGGATACGATCCGGCACCCCTGCCCTGTCCAGCTCCACCCACTCCTCTTCCTCCCCCTCAACGCGCCTCCAACGCGTCCTTTCCGTCTCCCTCGACGGGTCGAAGGCGGGATCGAACATCTCCACGACGGTATCGACGTCTCTTATCCGACGCAAGACCCTCTCCATCTTCTCCACGAGGGAGGGGGAGTACCGGGGGTACCTGAACGCGATCTCCTCCTCCAACGCCTCCAGGGCGCACCTACGGCAGACCTCGAGTCGACCCAACCGATACGGTTTCTCGACGACGGTGACCCTACCCGACCCCAGGCACCTACCGCAGAGGCGCGCGACATCCACGTTCACGTCATCGGGCAGGGCCCTCCTCACGTCCTCCACCACGTCCTCGTCAGCCAGGACCCCGTCGGCGGACCTCACGGACTCGAGGATCTTCCTAGGGGGCGTGGGCTCACCGTCCACGACGCCTCTCAGGGGTTTTCCGTCCGGCCCCAGCTCCAGGAAGCCCTCCGACTCCACCGGATCGCCCTTCAGGCCCTCGCACGTGACGAACCTGAGCTTGTCCCCGTCCCTCTCGGTGAACACGAAGTACACCCATCACCACCCCACGGTCCCCAGAACGTACCTCTTCACGCCCTTGACGGTGCCTTCCTCGGTGTACACGGGTTCCAGCGCGTAGACGACACCGTGCACGATCTCCGGGAACTTCGGCCCCAGCAGCCGGATATCGAGGGTGACGCCCAAACCCACCGGTATCAGCTCCCCGGGCAGTCTGAAGACGCCCCTGTCCACGGCCATCCAGGTGCCCTTTCCGTTCACGATAACCGGGAACCACGTCGCGAACTTGGCGCTCGGGAACCCCGGACCCGCCTTCACCTTCGAGGGCACCCCGGATATCCTCACCACCGCGTAGGGTTCCAACAGGTCGAAGCCGGCCAGGGGTATCCACTCGTCCGCCCTCAACCACAGGGACACGGTCCAACCGATCTTGGGCACGTACACGGGGATGCCTTCTTCACAGAATGGAAACACATAAGTTATCAATTTCCGGTACGGCTCGGGCGGCGGCGCGGGCCCTCGACCCGCGGTCTTCCCCGTCATCGGATCGAACAGCACCGTGTGACGACCGTCCACGGTCGGAAGCGCCAGGTAGAGCCTACCCTTCTCGAGGACGAACATGACCTGCGTCGTACACCCGTGCAACGAGGCCAGCCTTCTGATCGCGGGATCGCCCAAGAGCGTGGCCGGGTGGACGTCGGGAGGATGATGCACGACCTTCTCCCCCGAGGCCAACGACCACAGGGCCGACGACACCTCCGAAGGCGGGAACACGACGGACAAGGGCACCAACGCGGCGGCGGTCACGATGGCGGCCAATCCCCACACCTTGACCCTCCTGGCCGCGTACGACGCGAACTGATCGGGGTCCGACCAGGGCAGTTTCGAGGCCCTGTTCAGATCGAGCCCCAACACCCCCATCCCCACGACGGCGGGTAGCAAAGGCACCGACACCGTAGGGAACGTGGACACGGCGAAGGCCGTGTAGAGGAGGAGGTAGGAGGCCAGCCTGAGACCGTGGGACGTCATAGCGGAGGCCAGCATCTTACCGTCCGACCTGTACTCGGTCGCGTCCAGGAAGGCGGAGAGGGACGCCGATGCGACCTTCATCGCCACCCTTATCGACACCGTCGGACCCAACAGGCACCCGACGAGCAGCACCACCGAATGGACATCCCCGGACGCGGCCCTCACGGCCAGCGGGTATATCGGGAGGTCCGAGAGCGCCCAGGACAGCGTCATCACCTTGGCCGCCTGCCAGCACACCCACGTCTTGACACCCAAGGGGCGCGGGGGCGAGCCCGAGTACACCCTCAGGAGCTGGAAGGACGCGGAGTACCCCGGCTTGGTCCTAACCGAGACGAGAGCCACGAGGGCGGCGGCACCGTACTGGGCCAGTATCGCCCCCCCGAGCCCGGGAGGCGCGTGTTTCAGGCCCTCGTACACGCTCGCGGACAACATAATTAAGCCGGCCGCCGTGATCAACGCGACGACGTTCCTCTCGGGCGCCAAGAGGCCGATCACCCGTTCTCCTTAGCGTCTTAGCGGGGGTAACGCGGGTGCCGGCGCCGATAGAGGTGGGTAGGATCTGCGTCAAGACCGCCGGCAGGGAAGCCGGAAGGTACTGCGTCGTCGTGGACATCGTGGACGAGAACTTCGTGATAGTCACCGGTCCGAAGGATGTCACCGGGGTCAGGCGACGTCGCTGTAACGTCAAGCACCTGGAGCCCACCCCCGAAACCGTGGACATCGAACGCGGAGCCTCCGACGAGGAGGTCAAGAAAGCCCTCGAGGAAGCAGGCCTGATCGAGGTGGTAAAGGAAGGGGTATAAAGCAGTTCGCGGAGGGTTTAGACATTGGCTAAGATCTACACGGACGAGGACGCCTCTCTGGAACCCCTCGAAGGTAAGACCGTGGCCGTGATCGGGTACGGCAACCAAGGCGAGGCCCAGGCCAAGAACCTACGGGACTCCGGCGTCGACGTGATCATCGGCGTGAGGGAAGGCGGCCCATCCTGGAAGAAGGCCAAGGAGGACGGATTCGACGTTTACCCCATCGACGAGGCCGCCGAACGCGCCGACGTCGTTCACATCCTCATACCCGACGAAGTTCAACCCGAGGTCTACAGGGAACACATCCACGACAACCTCGAAGAAGGCAACGCCCTCGGGTTCAGCCACGGCTACAACATCCACTTCGGCCTGATAAAACCACCCGAGCACGTGGACGTCATCCTCGTCGCCCCCAAAGGCCCGGGCAGGATGGTGAGGGAGCTCTACGAACAGGGCTTCGGAACCCCCGCCCTCGTCGCCGTCGAGCAGGACCACACGGGGGAAGCCATGGACCTCGCCCTCGCCATGGCCAAAGCCATGGGCTTCACACGGGCCGGCGTCATCGAGACCACCTTCCAGGAGGAGGTCGAGACCGACCTCTTCGGCGAACAAGTCGACCTCGTCGGAGGAGTTCTCTACATGATCCTCTACGCGTTCGAAACCCTGGTCGAAGCCGGATACCAGCCCGAGGTAGCCTACTTCGAAACCCTACACGAGCTGAAACTGATAGTCGACATCATCCACGAGAAGGGACTCACCGGGATGCTCGACGCCGTCTCCAACACCGCGGAGTACGGCGGTCTCACACGGGGTAAGAGGGTCGTCGACAAGGAGGAGATGAGGAAGATCCTCGAGGAGATACGGACCGGGGAGTTCGCCCGCGAGTGGAGACTGGAGCAGGAAGCCGGCAAGATCGTCATGTCCAGACTCAGGGAGGAGCTGGAGGATCACGAGATAGAGCGCGTGGGAAGACGACTTCGTAAGATGATGGGCTTCGAGGAGTAACCGCCCCTTTCTCCCCGACGACGCCCGCACTTTTCTCCCAAAGGCATTATATATCGGATACACGACCCCCCGGCCGGGTAGAACGAACGATCATCCCGTTCAGGGGGTGAAAACACGTGAGGAGGATCGCCCTGATGATCGCGACCCTCGCGGCCCTGTTGGCGTCCGCCGGGGCCGCCGAGGCTAAGTACACGATCAAGCCCGTCATCACCAACCCACAGCTCGTCGTGTACGAGAACGGTCAAGCCGTGCCGGTGACGGTCGAGAAGACCGGCGCCAACACCTACTCCGCCACGGTGACGCTGACGCAGACCGTCATCAAGCAGTACAAGCTGATCCAGCAGGTGATCATCTACCAGACACCGGAGGGTAAGGTGATCAAGCAGGTACCGGGCCCGACCGAGAAGGTACCCGTCGGCACCAAGACCGAGGGCCCGAGCCAGGCCAACCTGGGCCTGAAGTTCACGGTGGCCGTGCAGGGTAACTACCCATGGGTGGTCAAGTACTCGCCGATCTACGTGAACGTCACGTACGACGGCAACAAGATCTACACCTACACGATCAAGCCGAGGTACAAGGTCGGCGACACGTTCACGCTACCACCGCAGGGCTACATCAAGTTCACGGCCGCCCCGGGTAGCCACACGATAACGATCACGGCCAAGTTCAAGTCGGCCGCCCCGTGGCTGGTACCGTCAGACACGGAGACGGCCACCATCAACCTGACCGTGGAGGTGAAGAAGCAGACCAAGGAGGAGATCGTCGGTAAGGAGATCAAGAAGATCATCAAGATCGTGAAGACGCCCACGAAGCCGACGGTCACCAAGCCGGTGCACATGGTCGGCGGTCTACTGATGGACGTACCGCTGGCCCTGGCTGAAGTGCTGATCT
>JAADCQ010000080.1 GCA_013154335.1 Methanopyri archaeon | reverse complement strand
ATCATGCCGTGCGAAACCGAGGCCCTTATCCCCACGTCCGCGTACGCCTCCGCCACGGCGTCCATGTAGAAGTACATGTCGTACAGGCACGTGACCCCACACCTGACCGACTCGATCGCCGCCGCGTAGGCCCCGAGCCGACACAGGTCCGCGTCCAACCCCGCTTCCAGCGGCCAGATATCCTCCATGAGCCACTCCATGAGCGGCTTATCGTCGGAGACGCCCCGGAACAGCGTCATGGGACCGTGGGTGTGAGCGTTCACGAGTCCCGGTATCACCACGTCGTGATCGCCCAGCTCCACCTCGTCCTCCCAATCGTGTTCCTCTTCGAGTTCCTCCCGCTCCCCTACGAACGCTATCTCGTCGTCCTCCACGAGGATACCGGCGTCCTCGATGACGACCTTAGGGGTTACCGCGATCCCTCCCAACAGGGCTAATCTCATTGAAGCACCGACCCCGCCGGTTCGGGGGTGTCTTTCCGTGATAACCATCGCGGTACCCAACAAGGGGAGACTCCACAGGCCTACGCTCAAACTCCTCGAGAAGGCTGGCATGGGAGTCGAGGAGGAACCCGGTAGGAGGTTGAGGGTGGGGACGTCCGATCCGGACGTGGACGTCATGTTCGCGAGAGCCGCGGACATACCTAGGCTCGTCGAGGAAGGCGCCGCCGACATGGGTGTGACCGGGCACGACATGGTCCTGGAGAGCGGCTCCGATGTGGTGGAACTCGTCGACCTGGGGTTCGGAAGGGCCAGGATGGTGCTGGCGGTCCCGGAGGAGTCCGACGTCGAGAAACCGACGGATCTAGAGGGCGCCGTCGTGGCCACGGAGTTCCCCAACGTGACGAAGGAGTACTTCGAGGGATTGGGGATAGAGGTGGACGTCGTCGAGGTCAGCGGCGCCACGGAGCTGATGCCGAGAATAGGTGTCGCCGACGCCATCGTTGATCTCTCCAGCACCGGAACTACGCTGGAAGTCAACAGGCTCAGGGTCGTCGACGAGTTGTTCGAAACCACGGCCAGGTTGATCGCCTCCGAGGAGCCCTCCGACGAGGTGGAGGAACGCGTGGTGCTCTCGATCGAGGGCGTTGTCAACGCCCGCGGTAAGAAGATAGTGATGATGAACGTCCCGAAGGATGTCCTCGACGAGGTGAGGGAAGTGCTCCCGGGGGTCACGGGGCCAACGGTGTCGGAGATCCTGGACAGGGAGGATTTCGTGGACGTCTACGCCGTCGTCGACGAATCGGACGTGGCCGAGGTGATAAGGAAGGCGAAGGAGCTCGGGGCCGAGGGTATCCTGGTCCTCCCTATCGAGCGGATGATACCTTAGGGGAGGAAGGAGAGGGCATCCTCCACGCTCAGCCTGCCCGTGTAAAGGGCGCTCCCTACGACGGTACCCCAGACCCCGGCCTCCTCCAGGATCTCCAGATCGTCGACCGAAGATACACCCCCCGAGTAGATCGCCTTGGGTTCCAGGGAGGCGACCTCCGACGCGAGCCTTGGATCCACCCCTTTCATCCTACCTTCGACGTGAACCGCGGTGACCAGGTACCCGTCGACGACGTCGGCGAGCATCCGAGCCGCTTCCTCGAGGGTCACCTCGGTGCTCCTCTTCCATCCTTCCACGAGCACGCGACCGTCCTCGGTAACATCCAGCGCAGCGAAGACCTCCGCACCCTCGTTCCTCACCCTATTCGCGAGGCGTTCGAATCCCTCGGGATCCTTGAGGGCCAAGGTTCCCACTATCACCCTCGCGGCGCCCGCGTCGACGAGATTTAGCGCTCTGTGTAGGTCCCTAACCCCTCCTCCCACCTGAACCTCCGCGCCCTCCTCGGCGCACGCTTCACACACCTTCTCGATAACTTCGAGGTTGTCTCCCTCGCCCCTGGCGGCGTCGATGTCCACCACGTGGATCACCGGGAAATCCTCGGCCCACTTCCTCGCCACCTCGACCGGGTCAGGGTGCTCGAAAATCCTCTCGCTCGGGTCCCCTCCCACGAGTTGGACGCAGCGTCCCTCGGACACGTCCACGGCCGGTATCACGAGCAGCGGCACGACCGTATCACCTCACTCGAACTCGATGGTGGCCGGGGGCTTCGGGGTCAGGTCGAAGAGTACCCGGGTGACGTCCGGCACCTCGCTGGTTATCCTGTCCTGTATCCTCTTCAAGACCTCCCAGGGGACTTCGGGAACGTCCGCTATCATCGCGTCGATGGATTCCACTATCCTGACGGCGACGACCCAACCGTAGTCCCTCTCGTCTCCTTTGACCCCGGTCGCCTTGCAGTCCAGCAGGACGGCGAAGGCCTGCCACGGTCTCTCCATGAGGCCCTCCTTGACGGCCTTCTCCACCTCCTCTTCGACGATGGCGTTGGCCTCCCTGACGATCTCGAGTTTCTCGGGTGTCACTTCCCCGACTACCCTCACGGCGAGTCCCGGGCCCGGGAACGGCATCCTCTCGACGATCTCGTCCGGGAGACCCAGGTACCTAGCGACCTCGCGCACCTCGTCCTTGTAGAGGTCCTTCAGGGGCTCCACCACGTCGAGTCCGAGCTCCTCCGGGAGGCCTCCCACGTTGTGGTGGGATTTTATCCCTCGCTCCGACTCTATGACGTCCGGTGCGATCGTGCCCTGGACCAGAACCTCGGCGCCCTCCTCCTCCGCGATCCGCTCGAATACCTCGATGAACTTCTCCCCTATGATGCGACGCTTCTCCTCGGGATCCGTGACCCCCTTTATCGCCTCGAGGAACTCGTCGGAGGCGTCCACGTGTCTGAGGTTCAACCCGAGCTCGTCCCGTAGTATCCGGACTACCCTTTCGGGTTCCCCTTTCCGCATGAACCCGTGGTCCACGAAGACGGAGACCAGCCTGTCGCCTATGGCCCTGTGGGTGAGGACGGCGGCGGTGGTGCTGTCGACGCCGCCCGAAACGGCGATGATCGCCTTCCTGTCACCTATCTCACGCTTCAACTTCTCGACGGCCTCTTCGACGAACTCCTCCGGGTCTATCACGGCGTGCGCACCCCCGGGTGGTGGGTATTGAGGTTACCGAAACACCTCGTGAACCCGGTCGAGGGTGCCTGCGGGATAAATCACCTGGCGCTGGAGTTCGCAACGGCCGAAGGGTGTGAGTTACTCACTCGGGAGTTCGAGCACGGGGTTGAGGCCGAGATAAGGTTGGAGGGGGATGTTCTCGGGCGAGGCAGGGACATCACTTGGGCACCGGCGCTCCTCGAGGCGTGCCTCGACGCCGGCGTCGTGAAGGGGGGACTGTCTAAGAGGCTCAGGGAGCTTCTGACCCCGGAACGTGACATGAGAAGGCTCGGAGAGATCTACGGCTTCGGTAGGATCGTGACCGTGGGGAGGGTGGCGTGTTCCCTGGCCTTGGCGTCCGGTGGCGAGGTGAGGGTTAGAAGGGACGGTCTCGGAGTGAGGGTCTCGGTAGAGTACGAAGGTGAAACATCATCGTATACTTCTTACTGTCCCGCCTGCGCCCTGGCCCTGGCCGCCGCTACCCACCCGACCCTGTCGGTTGAACTCGAGGATAGGCTATCGGACGCGCCGAACACCGGGAGGGAGAAGTGGGAGGACGACGTGGTCACGGCCTTCGAGGTCAGGCGCGGGGTCTCGATATGCGAGCTCGATACGCCGGACGGTACCGTGCGAAACCGAGGGTGTTGCGTGGCGTACGCGGCCGTGAGGGCCGAGTTGAAGGCCGGGTACGGGTCCGAGGAGACCAGGCGTCTGATGAGGGCGTACTGCGATTCGTGTCCCCTCAAACACTGCTGGGTCGGCAGACCCATCTCGGCGATAGGTGGGGCCGTGTTGCAGAGGTTGACGGAGCTAGAGGGCGATGTACCGATGAAGGTCGGTGATTACCCCGAGGTGGTGACTCCGGCGGGCGTGGGGAGGGGTACCCTCTGCGCCCTCAGCGCCTGTGCCAACGCCCTTCTCAGGCTCGACGCCAAGGAGTTGTTGCGTCCCGATCCCTCGAGGCGTGAGGCCTGGGGTGATGGGGATTGACGTACATCATCGGCATCGCCGACACGACGTTCGCTCGTGTGGATATGGCGACGCCGGCCATGCGTGAGATAGAGAAGCGCCTCCCCGATGTGAGGTTCGAAAGGTACACGGTCCCTGGTATCAAGGACCTCCCCCTGGCCGCCAAGCTCTTGATCGAGGAGAAGGGTTGCGACATAGTGATGGCGTTCGGTATGCCGGGTCCTACCGAGATTGACAAGCAGTGCGCGATGGTGGCCTCTATGGGGCTGATACTGACGCAGTTGCTCACGAACACCCACGTGATAGAGGTCTTCGTCCACGAGGACGAGGCGGAGGACGAGCGTGAACTGCACGAGCTGGCCGTGAGGAGGGCCGTCGAACACGCCGAGAACGTGGTATACCTCCTCCAGAAACCCGAGGAGTTATCGAGGCGTGCCGGTACCGGGGTCAGACAGGGTACCGAGGACGCGGGTCCCGCCAGGTGGTGATGCGGTATGGTGGATTGGACGTACCGCATCCTCCACGACTACTTCAGGGTGTCCCAAGGTGAGGAGTTCTTGGTCCTCACGGATCCTCGAAAGGAAGACCTCGCCAGGAAGCTGTACGAAACCGCGCGACACGAGCATCTCGATGCGGCCCTCATGGTGGTTCGGGCCCGGCACAGGCATGGGGAGGAACCGCCCAGGCACGCGGCCGAGGCCATGCGGGGATCGGACGTCGTCGCCGCCATCACGAGTTGGTCCATAACCCACACGGATGCCAGGAAGAGGGCTTGCGAGGAAGGGGCCCGCGTGGCCACGATGCCCGGTCTGACGGAGGGCACCGCCAGGAGGGCGATAGACATCGACCCTCGCCCCATGCGCAAAGTGACGAGGAGGCTCGCCGAAGCGCTGACGAAGGCCTCCGAAGCCGAGCTGATAACCGAGGATGGTCACAGGATCACGATGGAGTTGGAGGGTAGGGAGGCGATACCCGACGACGGCGACCTGTCCGAACCGGGTTCGTTCGGTAACCTACCGGCCGGGGAGGCCTTCATCGCACCCGTGGAGGGGACGGCGGAGGGTCAGATAGCCGTCAGGAGCGTGGCGCCGGACGGTCTCATGGACGAGCCGGTGATCATAACCGTGGAGGAGGGTCGTTTGGTCGACGTGGAGCCCGAGAACCTTGAGTTCTCCCTACTCGTGAAGGAGACCGAGAACGGGGACTGGTTGGCGGAACTGGGGGTCGGGACCAACCCCGGTGCGAAGCTGGTCGGTCTGGTTTTGGAGGACGAGAAGGTGTACGGGACTGCCCACGTGGCGTTCGGTGATAACCACACATTCGGCGGGGAGATCGAGTCGGACGTGCACCTAGACGTAGTAGCCGTTAAGCCGACCTTGAAACTGGACGGAAAGACCGTGGTCAAGCGGGGGAAGCTGAAGGTATGAAGAAGGACGAGCTCCTGGAGCTGATAGAGACCGACACGTACCTGTCCCTCGCCGCCGAGAGGGACGATTTGGACGTTTTGGAGGTGTTGGAAGAGACGATGACCCTTCTCGAGGAGTTCAGCGAGAGGTTGAAGGAAGTAGAGGAGGAGGAAGGAACCTGGACGACCGTAGAGAGGGAGGAGCCCCTGAGACCCGACGGGGAGCCCGAGGTGGATGAGGGGTTCCGCGAGAAGATGCTGAAGAACGCGCCGAAGAAAGACGACGGGTACGTGGTGGCCGAGAGGGCGCACTGGTTGCGCTAGGGCCACACCCTTATCACACTCCCGTTCTTAAGGACAAGCGACGTGTTCGTGCCCGGATCGAGGAACCAGTAGTACACCTCCACCCCGGGGAGCGCGAAACCCTTCGGGTTCGTGTCCGTCGCCAGGGAGAGGAGCCTGTACCCGAGTATAGTCTGTATCTCCTTGACCAGCGGGTCGTCGGAGTTGAAACCGTACCTGTAGAAGTAGTGTAACGGCGTGCCGTACTGATCCGAGTACGACGACAGCGTCTTACCGTCGATGACCGATTTGAGGGACGAGGAATACTGGGCCAGGAGTTGCATCCAAACTGCCCATCCGGGGCCGGGGTTGAAGGTTCCTGACACGTAGTCCGAGGGTAGCTTGGTGATGTACGTTTCGAACCCGGAGTCCTCGACTTTGACAGGGAACGTGTGGACACCGTCGTAGGAGACCGACCAGTTGCCGTCCGGGTCGTAGTAGAGGGCACCGGCCGCCCTCAGGAGGAAGCCGGGACCGCCGTGTCTTTCCGGGAAGTAGGGGATCACCACGGGGGAGGACTGCAGTGGGCTAGAACCCACGGTGGATTGGACCGTCTTATCGTTCCACGGTAGCATCCCGTCGATGGACACCAACACCTTACCCAAGGACGTGACGTCGGTGGAATCCGTGCTGTTGGCCTCGCCCAGGTAATCGAACCTTAGGAACGCGTCGAAGAACCTGGCGAAATCCGACTGTGTGATGTACTGGGTTCCGGTGGACGTAACTATGCCTCCACCGTATCCCACCGAGTACCTAGCGGCACCTATCGAGAGCATTGGGATGAACTTCAGGGGCGCTCCTCCGTACTTATCCTTGGAAACGTAGTACGTCCATATGGGAAGCGGGTCGGCGATCGGTTTCACACCGGACGTGGAGTAGTACATGCCCGAGAGGTCCACGGGCACGGTTTCCGTCCAGGACACCGTTATGAGGGCCGCGGTGGCGGCTCCCGGGATCGTGGTCGGTGAGGCGTAGACCCGTAGGGTCACCAGCGTCGAAACCTCCAGGGTGAATGGGTCGGCGCCCTGCTTGATCGGGATCTTACCCGCGGCCACGTTGGAGGGCGAGTAATTCGATACCGTGACGGTGCCGCTCGGGGATACGGACACTTTCTCGGTTCCGTTGTACACCACGGGTACTACCCAAACATCTATACCCTTATACATGGAGGAGGTTTGCGAGTGGATCGATTGTGCTAATGATAAGAACGACCTGTCAATGTAATATCTCAAGGACTCTTCCACGTTGTCTAAGGATGCTGGATCCCCGTGTAATGATGATACTGCTACCGATGTCGTAGGTGGGGAAGAGTCCGTGAACGAGCCTCCGGAGCCTACTGAATATTTTGTTATTGTCCCGTACCTATATCCATCGTAAGGTGGGTTGATACCATTTATAAAGTCTACTACTCCCTTGTACGCGTATAGGCTTAGGTTCTTGGATGTAAATGATGAGGCCGCTAGATTTATTATTCCTTTTATTCTTTCAGCTTTTATTAAGAAAAAGCTTTGCCTTCCGGTGAAGGATAGGTAAGAAGCGGCTAAAATCAAAAGTGCTAAGGCTAACACCGCCAACGGTGTGAATATGAAACCTCTTTCGTCTCGGATCAAGCGCATGGGGTTACTTAACCCCTACCACGGCCTTGACCGGGTACTGGAGGAGCGCGAAGTCAAGGTCGGGGGTCAGGGTGTTCGGGTTGGACAGGGTGACCGTGAAGTTACCCCCCGGTCCCCCTATGAAGATGATGTAGAGGGTCTTGATCGATTCGCCGTCCGCGATCAGTTTCTCGACGAGATCGGTGGGGTTCGAGGTCGCCCATCCGGTCGAAGACGCGAACACCACGGTGCCTCCGGACGCGGACACGGAGACGTACTTGGAGGCCAGGTACGAGAAAGCGTCCTCCGCCGTGGACGTCTTCAGCACCGTGTAGTACTCCGAGATGAGGCCCTTTATCAGCTGTCTCAGAGCCGTCCCGGAGACCGCGACGACTATCACGTTGTTCCCCGGTGGGGGAGTGGTCGGGGAGTACGTCACGGTTATCGAGCCGCCGGATACCGAAACGTGGGCCAAGGACCCGTTGGTGTCGCCTATCCCGGCGGGCGTGGGTGCCGAGGACACGTTTCCGGTCCCGTACAGCGCCACGTCGTACACCCTTTTGACTGCGACGTTCGATACGTCGTCGTTCGGCATCTCCAGGTCGAACACCACGGTGTGGCCCTGGATGAGGTTCGATAGGGTTACGGGGGAGTCCACGTCGGTGGCCCCGTGCGATTTCAGCTTGCCGACGTCCACGACGCGTCTCGGTATCGATATCGGGGTCACGGGGCCCGGTAACGTCATGGAGGTCGTTCCTAGCACGGAGGGAGAGGTAGCGAGTTCAAAGGCCTTAAGCGCCAGGGATTCCTTCGAGAACAGGTTGAACGACGAGATACCGGCGGCTCCCAACTGCTCAGCCACGTTCGTGAGTAACATCACGGTGAAAGCGGATATTATCACGGCCGCGGCCGCGTCTATCGTTAGCTGCCCTCGGATCATGTTTGACCGGCCCTGGCTATGGTTTCGCTGGTTATAACGTCGATAGCGCTCCCTACACCCGAGGTGACGGTACGGTTGAACCCGCTGGCGCTTATGGCGGCCACGGCTGCTATCACGAGGACCGCGAGGATCAGAAGGGCCACCTCCATCGAGGTCTGACCCCTCCTGCCCGGGCGTAAGACGGCGGCCCGATTAATACCAGTATCCCGCGACCGAACTGCAAACGGACACGATCTTGTTCGATTCGTCACTCCCGAGGGCCTCAACGGTCTTACCCCCTGATGACGTTCCCTGGAGGGAGAAGTAGGCGGCCACGAACACGAGACCTATCACCACCATAATCATGAGGATGAGTTCGACGTTCTCCTGGCCCGATTCAGAGGCCGCCAGCGACCGTACGAGCGAAGGTAGGGAGCGCGGCCGCGGCCTTTTCCCCGAGCCCCGACGCGCTGGAACCAAGGCTCCTGACCCCCGCGAGGTAGGCCGTGGCCACCACGGCCACGAACGCGATCACGACGGCGATGATGAGGAGCATCTCGACACCACCCTGACCCCTGCGTCCCGCTCTCACCCCCCTAATAACCGAGGGAATTCCGAGGAAAACCAAGACGGCAACGAACCCCCCACCACGAAGGTTACGACGTAAGAAACAGCTATCGCGGGAGCGAAGGGCGTGGTTGTGCCCACTCTAATCGTGTCGATTCCTAACTCCTTCAGGGTCTTAATGTCCTCCTCGGTTAAACCTTCACCGGTGGGCACAACCACCGGTTTCGCCCTCCCGGACGCGATCAACAGGGACCCCTTGAACCTGCCCACCTTGACGATCTCCCCGTCCATCTCAACCACGACCTCCGCCGGCACGTCTCCGGGCCTCAACTCGTCCACGGTAACCTCCTTCCTCGCCCCCTCCACGGCCGCGGCCACGAGAGCCAGAACGATCGACGTCCCAACCGCCGTTAAACCCACCCCCGGTCCCGCTAGGAACGATGCCACTGTGCCGACCGTTGCGACTGGCACGGCGATCCTCGGTCCTCGACCCTTCAACGCTAGGGAAACCGCGAGGAGCGCCGCCAACGACGCCCCGAAGGCCGCGTACCCTCCCCCGATCTCCCTGAAGTAACCGCCCACGGTGGCCGCCACGGAGATACAAGCCAGGGATTTCGCGGTCTTCTCCGCCAATATCGAGGCGGTTCCCTTCGGATCCCTTTTCAGGGCCAGGGCCAGCGCGTAAACGAGGGCGAACGGTCCGTAGCATATTATCGAGTTGATTATCAGGTCGATCCCCGACCACGGGTACAGCCTGTGACCCAGGAGGACGGCCAGCGATGGGATCATCTTCACGTCCCCGCCACCCATGCCCCCTATGACGTACAGGCCGAACGCCGCGGCGAAACCGATGGCGGCGGCCGCGAGCCCCATGAGACCCGCGTGGCCACCGTTGACCAGCGTTTGAGCCGCCAGGATGGCGATCGCCGCCAGCGCGAGGGCACCGTTCAACTTGTTGGGTATTATCCCTTCCTTTATGTCTGTGTAGCTGGCATAAATCAAAAATGGTACTCCTATTAAGAATGATATAAGATCCATATTCACCAAACTACACCTCCTCAACAAACTTCCCAACGTAATATATTGCCTTCAACGGATCTTCTTTCTTTTTCAGTATTTTTTTAATTAATTTGTATTGTCTATTAACCTTTACTTTTTCCTCAGGTGGTGCATCTAAGTCGACCTCTAACTTATCCAATTTAGATTTTAGTCGTTTCCGTATCTTTTTCAATGGCTTAACAAAATACTTAGATTTAACAACCATTTCCAAGTCCTTTTCGTACTCTCTACCGAACTCTTCTATCATCTTAGCGCAGAAGGGAGCCAGCCTATCCAAGTTCCTGACGGATTCCGTCGACAGGTGGGCGATGAGTAGTTTGTCATCGTCCGTTTGTCTCACGTACTCGGAGTTAAGCGCCCAAACCTGGGATACCGCCCTCACCACGGCTTCCTCGGCCTCCGTCATGATCCCATCGGGTAGGAACTTGACCCTACCCGTGGTGACCATGTCGTCGCTGAGGTACTCCTCCACGAACTCCCTCATCGGTACGACGTTCTCTTCCCCTACGGCCTCCACGACCTTGTCTATCATCGTGACGGATCGCTTGACGCTGATCTCGGAGCCTCCCCGTAGTATCACGACGTTGTACTTGTGGATCTTCTTGAAGATCTTCTTCAGGTTGGGAATATCGAGCACGTCGGACATCACCGGTACCTCGAGCACGTCCTTGACCATGGTGACGCCCTTCTTGCAGTACCCCGAGGAGTCCACCTCTATCCCCAAAGACTCGTCCAGACCGAGCAACGTGGCGGCGTCCATGGCGAGATGAGGTGCCCGGAGTAAGTCGTTCCCTTCGACCAGATCGAGTTGGTCCCTCGCGTCTATCTCGGGTACGTAGGGGAGCGGGGCGTCGGATACCGTCGGAACCTTCACGTCCGCCAGTTTGCCGATGTAGTCCTCACCGGCCGCGTACGTGACGTAATCCGTGAACACCGTCACGTACTCCTCTATCGATTTCACGTGCTCGATGTAGGCCTTAGGGCACCTCCCGAAGAGATCGAACGACAGCACGAAGATCGTCAACACTTCGCACCCCCGAGGGGTGGCACCGTTGTACCTCGCCGACGTCTTGGGTGTGAGCGACCCGGACGCTATCGCCGTCCTGGGTATCGGTGGAGGGGGCGACGTGGTGGGAGCGTGTCACACGCTCAGGTGGGTGAGGGATGAGCTGGATCCGGACGTGCTGGTTGTGGGGGGTCTGACGTGGGAGAGGTCCGTCGTGGACCCGGAGCCGGGCCCGAGGTCGAGGGATGAAATAGTGGGCGATGTCGTTTGGATCCACGAGAGAGTCGGGGTGCTGCGGGGGGAGGCCAGGCCGAGGAGGGGGAAGCCGTTCGCGGAATCACGGGTCAGGAGGGCGTTGAGGAGGTTGGGGTTCGAGGACGTTGAGGTGGTGTTGCTGGACGTCGGGGGAGGGTTCGAGGGCACCGTGGAGGCCCTCGAGGCGATGTTCGAGGAGTTCGGTTTGGACGTGCTCGTCGGTGTGGACGTGGGGGGTGACGCCCTGGCCAAGGGGAACGAGCCCGGCGTGGAGTCACCGCTGGCCGACTCCATAATGACGGCTTCGCTCGCCGAGTTGAACGATACCGTGATGGGGGTCTTCGGGTGGGGTTCTGACGGGGAGTTGTCCCTGGAGGAGTTGAGGGAGAGGTTCGCCGAGATAGCGTCGAAGGGTGGTTATCTGGGGGCCATCGGCCTCACGAGGTCGGACGTCGAGTTCCTGGGTGAGATACTCAGGGACGTCGAGACGGAGGCCAGTGCCCTGCCCGTGATGGCAGCCTCGGAGGGGGAGCTGGGTCCTTTCGAGATAAGGGGCGGTCACAGGAGGGTCGTGTTGGAGCCCGCGTCCACGTGCACCTTCTACTTCGACCCCGCCAAGGTGGCCGAGGATAGCGAGCTGTGCGATGCGGTGAGGGGGACCAGGAGCGTGTTGGAGGCTCATGAGAGGGTGAGGGAGCGTCTCGGCATTAAAACGGAGCTGGATTGGGAGAGCGAGGGGGGCGTCAGATGAAGGATGGCATCAGAGCGGCCTACGGGAGGAAGTCCGTCGAGGTCATGAAGTGTACCCTGGAGACCACGCTGGACATGGCCAGGTTCTTCTCGTACAAGTTCGGGATAGACGCCCCCGTGAAGGAATTCGAGGAGAGGTTCAGGGAGAGCGCGAGACCCCCTAACATGGTGATGAGGGTGGCCGCGGGGATAGTCGTGGATAACTCGGTGACCGTGAAGGCGGTGTCCATGTCGGAGAACCCTCCCAGGAGGTTGTTGGAGGTCTCCAAGGAGAAGGAGAACCCTGATGTGCTCGCGCTGTTCGCGTTCCCCGCGTACGTGCTCTGTAACCCAAGGTCCGAAGGGACACCCACGGCCGGAGCGACTTCCCTGCTCGAGGACGTGGGCCTCTACGAGGCTGTGGAAAGGTTCACCAGGGCCGCGTTGAGGGAGTACGAGGAGGTCTGATCCCTCCTCCGGGGTATAGTTTCGATCTGAATAACGATTCTCGGATGGAGGATGAGGAGGGGCGGGGGCGCGGGCGGGGGAACGGACCGGGGGTCGGTCGGCGGTGGGCCCTCGGCTCGGGGCGCGGGCGCCCCGTGTCCCTGGTTAACGACTTAGATAAAACGTTTTCTATTCCGTTAGAGGGAGCTTCTCCTTGGATACCACCCTGACGTCCTCTATCCGCGTCTCGGGGTACAGGCCTTCCTCGTCCTTCTCGGCGTACTTCACCATGTCCCACAGCGTGACCAAACCCACCACCAACCCAGTCAGCGCGTCCATCTCGACCCCCGTCTTGCCGATGGACTTCACCTTGACCCTCATCTCAACCCCGTCGTCCCTGACATCGAAAGAGACCTTGACCCCCGTTATACGCACAGGATGACAGTGCGGCACGAGTTCGGGTGTTTTCTTTACGGCCAGTATCGCGGCTATCTTGGCGGTCTCGAGGGGGTCTCCCTTACCCTCCGGGTGTGATTCGCCGGACCTCACGGCCTCGAGGCCGGACTCCGAGAGTTTCAGAAAGCCGACGGCCTCCGAGACGCGAACTTCGACTTCCTTATCGGTCACGTCCACCATGCCTTCTTCCTCGGCCAAGGTCCGCACCCCACCGGTTGTTTCGTTCAAGGTTTGAAAACGAACTCGCCCGGGGCCCCGGGTATTTCAGGCACGACCTTCACCCTCAGTTCCCCGGAACCCGGCCCACCGGGTTCCAACCCGAGACAGGGCGCGGCCGGCGTGAGTTCCTCGCAGGCTTCCACAAGCCTCCCGTCGGAGGTTACCAGGACGAGACCCTCGGCCACCGCCAGGGCGAGACACGCCGCCAGAACGTCGTCAAGGCCGTAAGAGCCCGTCTCCAACGCCCTGACCAAGGCCTCCGGATCCGGGGTCACCCCGTCGAGGTGGTTCTTCAGTCCACGGAGGAGGCGCTCCATTCCGGGCCTCAGGGAGGGATCCAACACGGACGACCCGAGGCTGACCCTGACCGGTTCACGTAGGATCAAACAGGCGCCAAGGGGATGATCGATGTCCAAGGCAGGACACCTCCTGACGGAACCCGCCCCGACGGCGCTCACGTGTTTAGCGACGCGTCTGTACTCGCGCTCCAACGCCTCGAAAACGTGAGGGTCCCCCAACCTGGATAATTCGAGGGTGAACGCCAGGACGGCGCTACGGTGCGGTCCGGATCCGAGTTCGGGCGACATAGCCGACACGGCCGCGAGGAAGACCCCGGGATCCATCACGTAACCCCCGAACGTCCTCAACAAGCGCGCGAGGCCCCTGGGCAGTCCCGCCAAGACGTCACCATCCCCCGAGGGCCCTTCTCGCCGCCTCCACCTCCGGGTGGTCCTCTCCCCTTATCTCGGCGGCTCTGACGACCGCGAGGGCCAGGTAAGCCCTCTCGTCCCCCGGTTCCAGCGGCTCTCCCTCCTTCAACGCCGCGTGGAACCCGTCCACCACGTCCACGGGCTTACCTTCGAACGACTCGTACGTCCTGGCGCCACCGTCGGGTCGGAGGAATCTCACGCCACCGGTGTCGAGACCTAAGCCGGCCGCCGCGTCCCTGACGAAGGCCGGGTCGGGTAACTCGGAAGGTCCGGGGTAGCCCCAGATCAACCTGTAGGCTGCGTACAACCTGGCCTCGGGCTCGGTCAGGGGGGTTCCCAAGGACTTGACGATGTACCCTATCAACACCCGCCATCCGATCAAAGGACCGTCCTCCGGCGGCGAGACACCGCCCGAAGGCCCCACCTTAACTACCGACAGGGATGCCGCGTAGGGTACGGTTCTCAGCGTCTTCACCTCCGACCCTCCCAGCTTGTCGAAGGTCCTTTTCATCATGCGGAGAACCCTGGTCTCCACTATCTTCCTGACCTCGTCCGCTTGAACCCTCCTAACGGAGCCTTCCTCAACGACTACCACATCGTCCCCGGGTACCGGCCAGGCGTCGGACGCCATCAGCGCGAGCTCGCGCCAGACATGGGGTATCTCGTCACCCGGTACCACCTTCCACCCGCCGCCTTCCCACGACACCTCGACGTGGGTCGGAACGTCGTGATGGCCCCTGTCCGGGACGGTGTCCCTCAGCGCCCTGAACCACGCCCTGTGAAGTGAGTGGACGGGGTCCCAGGCGCCCACCCGATGGGAAGTCCTAACTTCCACACCGCCCCTGCACCTATCGACGACCTCCACGAGTTCCTCCACCATGGAGGCGACGGTATCCCACGCCCTCGGCCATTCCCTGACCACGTTGAGTTCCCCGTACTTCCACGTCCATCCGACGGCGGGATCGGGCTCGGCCCTGGCGGGATTCCACGGTGATAGCCGGGAGTTCCTCACGGAGAGCAGGGCCAGGGCGGCGGCGATGAGGGACGAGGATGGGGCGTCGCCGGTTCCCTTGACGGCCTTAGCCAGGATACCGTGGGCTAGGAGTTGCCTGGGGTCGAAGGCGACGGAGACGTCGGGTACCCCGTAGGCGTGGGCGTCACCTGGGGGTTCCTCCCCGTACGGTACTATGACCCCGTCCGCGAGTCTTTTCAGCTCCTCCTCGGCCTCGGCTACCCGTGCCAGATCGTCGCCGGAGGGGGGTTCGACGGATCCGTCCTCCTTCACCACGGCGACCATGTACCTGTGATCGGGACCGCCGGTGACCTGGGAGACCAACAGTCTCGACCTGAGCTCGGCTTCACCCACGTTTCTTCCACATCTCGGGCAGACGAGGCCGGAATCCCGCAGCGTTTGGACGGGCTCCACTTCCCCAACCTTCACTGGCTCGGGTTCTACCTCGGCTCCGGAGGACGGGACGTCGAAGTGGATCAGGTACTCGCCCTCGACGACCCAGGGATCGTCCACTATGGGGACTTTCAGCCCGCAGCCCGGGCAGTTTACCGCCCTGACCCACAGGTACGCGGTGTCCCTTTTGGAGTACAGCCCCTCAAGTTCCCTGGAGGCGGCCCTCCAAGCCCTTTTGGCGAGTTCCCTGGCCCTGTCGATCGTTTCGGGGTCCGACAGGGCCCTGAGCAGGGCGGCCGAGGCGGGATCAAGGATCGCCTCCACGTTCATCCCGGTCTTCGCGGCTTCCAGGACCGTCGATAGATCGCCCGTGACCCTGAGTTGAACGCCCTCGGCCCTGGCACCGGTCTCCACGCGCCACGGTTCTCCCACCACGGACCTTGGGGGTTCATCGACGCCCAACGGTCCTTTGAACGCTAGGATCCTGGCGAGGGAGAACGTTATCGAGAACCCGGGTAACTTGTCGGCGGGTCCCCCGAGGATCCTTTCCCAAACGGGTTCCCTGACGGCGGCCTCGGGGGGAGATCCCCCTTCCTCGAGCGTGGTAACCTCTCTCACCCCCGAGATCCCTCGGGCGGTCCCGGAGGACGCCGATGTTAAGTTTCTGGAACGATCAGGGGGTGTTCGATCACGATCGAAGGACGCGGCTCCGTGACCTCCCTTCGAGTGATAAGGATGGAGCCGGGCGAGAGGTTCCCACGGGACTTCCCCGACGTCTCGAACGCCGTGGTACTTTCATGCAAAGGCAGTGCCACCGAGGTATCGATGAGGTTCGGGGACGGTCCCGTTCGGGGTTTGAAAGGTCCCTTCGAGGTAATCACCGTGGACGGTGTGTTCTTCGACGATGGGTCCTTCCATCTCCACGCGGTGCTCGCGGACGACACGGGCGAAACCATCGGCGGCCATCTGAAGGGATTCGAAGTTTACACCACGATGGAATGGGTGTTAGGTGAGATGGACGTGAGGCTGGTACGAGAGGAGGACGAGCGGACCGGTTACCGCGAGCTCACGGGGATCCTGTGAGCACTTCGCACCCGTCTTCGGTCACGAAGACCGTGTGTTCCCACTGCGCCACGGGTTCCCCCGCCGCCTCAACTAGCTCGGGATAGGCCTTGAGAGCCCCCAGCTTGGATAACCTCCCTAACTCCAGCCTAGTCCCCGGTCTATCGTCCAACCATCGACGCGCGAAGGGTAGACCGTCCCTCTCCTCCCAAATCCTCCTCAGGTTCACACGGGACCTCACGTTCGGGTCCTGGACGGAGTATATCTCGACGGTCGGGCCGGGTCTCACGTCCCCGTCTCCCCTCTCCGTGGTGACGAACGGCTCTATGGCGATCACCATACCCTCCTCTATCCTCTGCTCGTACCCCTTCAGGTCGTCGTTCGGTATCGAGACCCCGGCGTGGAGGTTCCACCTTTCCACCTGGTGACCCGTGAGTCCGATCACGGGCTTGTGTCCTCTCTCCCTGCAGACTTCCCCGATGGCCCTCCCGACGTCCTTGCACCTGACGCCGGGTTCCACGGTTTCTATCGCGGCTTTCAAGGCCTTCCTGGCCGTCTCGGCCAGGCTCTCGCCCAACTCGTTGTCGAACACCAGGGTGATCGCGGCGTCCCCGATCGCACCGTTCACGTGGGCCCCCACGTCGACCTTCAGCACGTCCCCGGGTTCGACCTCGGTTTCATCGTCGGGAGGGGGAGTGTAGTGCGCTGCCACCTCGTTCAACGAGAGGTTCACCGGGAAGGCGGGCTCGGCGTCCATGTCCCTGATCAAGTCCTCGAGGTACTCGGCGACCTCGAGCAGTTTATCTCCGACGTCTATCTCCTTCGACGCCCTGTCGAGGACCCTTCTCACGACCTTGCCCGCTTCGATGAAATCGTCCAAGGGGTCAGCCCCTCGGGATCGGCGGGGTGTAACCGGTGAGGGAGTTCCGAGTTCCGTTGATGGAGCTTGTGGGTGGGCTCGCCAGCGGACTTGCGTTAAAGGTTTACGAAGAGGTCGGCCCCGAGGCCAAGGTAGACGTGATCGGGGAGTCCCCGTTCAACGTGGAACTCGTCAGAAGGTTGTCCGGTATGGGTGTGGACGTACGTCTGGTGGGTGACGATTCTCCCCCGGGGGTGCCTAGGGTCTCATCGCCTAGGGAGGGTGTCGTGACGATACACACGGACCCTACCACGTTCTACGAGGTGGGCGGTCTCGAGGGGAAGACCATCCTCACGTTCAAGTTCGAGAACCCGGCGTTCAAGGAGTTGGAGGGCAGGGTGGGGCCCGATCATATACTTCCCGCGGTGGAAGGGAGGGAGAAGCCGGATCTGCACTCGGCTTTCCTGGATGTGTTGGCGTTGGCGACGGAATCGGGTACCGAGGGTCATCAGGTGGCTTACGTGGAGGTTAGATGTTCGGGTGATTACTTCTCCGTCGGTGTTGATTTCAGGGAGGTCGGGTCGAGGGGAGATGCCGTCGTGTTCAGGGCGGTTCCTCCGTTCGATCTCAGGGAGGGAAGGGCCTGGGAAGCCGTAGCCAGGGCGTTGGACGCGGTCACTTTCAGGAGGGTTTAGGGACAGGTAGAAGTCGGTGCTTCAGGGCGTACGCCCCGGCGCCCCCTAGGCACATCAAGGCGGCTACGTCCCCGAAGTACGGCCCGAATACGTTCCTAGCGGCTAGGGCGGCCGTGAACGCCACGGCCAGGGCTAAACCGTCACCCTCTCCCGGGGCTATCACGTGGGTCACGGCCATGAACCAGGCGAGCGTGAGGAGGGTGGGTTCGGGCTCGTAGAACGCGACGGGGGAGGAGGCGAGGAGTACGGCCAGTCTGAGGGTCCGCTTCCTACGTAGAGCGGACGAGTTTTTCAGGGACCTTCTCTCCCCTCATCTCGAGCGTTTCGAACAGTTCGTCGAGTAGCTGCTGTATCCTGTGGACGAGTCCTTCCGCCTTACCGAAGGACCTGTCCTTCTCGCGGCCTTCACGGCTCACGACGTCGGCTAGGATGTAGGCTAGTATGAACACGGCGCACTTGTGCTGGAGCTTCGTCTTATGTAGGTGACCGGGGTAGACCTCGAATTCGTGGTAGGGTTCCAGGTCCTCCTCGCTGAGGTATCCTTCCTGTTCCAGGAACCTCACGACGTAGTAAAGAACCGAGTGGAGGAGGTAAAGCTCGTCCTTCCTCAACCCCCGTACCCCGAACTGCGTTATATGTACCCCTTCTTGTCGTCACCCTCGGGTCCGGTCCCGTGACCCAGGTTGCTACCTCCCTGGAGGACCTGCTGTTGGGCCGAGGGCGATGATAGCGAGCAGGTGGCCACGTCCCTCCTGAGGCCCTCCTCGAGGGAACCGTACTCCTCCACTATCTGCTCCTCGACGGGCTTGGCCCTCTTGATGGCGGCTCTTACGTGCTTGGGCTCGATGTACTCGGCCCCTTCCATGACCGCGAGGTCGCCCGCCAGCCTCACCACCCCTGCTAGGTCCCTCAATCTGAGGGTTAGGGCGTCTCGCTCGTTGTCTATGACCCTGGCCCTCCTCCTCGCCTCCTTGATTATCTCCTCGACGGCTTCCCTCGTGGCGTGGGGTATCCGACCGTCTCTTTCCACCTCCTGGGCCACGAACTGGGCCAGCTTGGCCCTGTTCTCCTCCGTGTCGGGCATCGTGGTCTTCATCAACACCTCGTAGCCGTCGCCCTGGATCCTGGACCTGAGGGGTGAGAGGATCATCGGCAGATCCTGTATGTTACAGGCCCCTACGAGTATGAAGTCACAGGGTACGCCCTCGACTCTGACGGCGGCACCCGAGGATTGTGGGTTCTTACCGGTGATCGGGTACTCCTTCTCCTGCATGGCTGTCAGCAGGTGTTGTTGCAGATGGCCCAGTTGGGCGAGCTCGTCTATGAACAGGACACCCTCGTGCGCCTCGTGTACCGCGCCGGGGATGACACGCTTGTAGGGGGGCTCTCCCAGCTGTTCGTCCCCTCCCCATGGGCAGTGCTTGACGTCGCCCAGGAGCTCGGTCTCGCTCGCGCCGGTGGCCTGGACGAAGGGTTTCCTGTTGAGCGGGACCAGGACCTTCTTCTCCTCCTGTTCGGAGGAGGGCTTGATGACGCGGATCTTGTGTCCGACGCGCTCGTATATGACTGCGACCTGTCTTCCCAGGGTTCTATCGTACTGTGTCGCCTTGTAAGTGACCGAGGAGGGTTTCTGATTCCCGCACCTGGGGCAGTACCTCACCTCGGGGTCGCTGTACTCACCGCAGTGTGGACACTTGAACCCGAGCTGCTCTGCGACGGGGTCCGGGGCTTCCTCGGGGGAAAGTAAGGAGCCCGACTCCTCGGCTTCGATCTCCTTCCTGGTTCTGACCTTGACTATGGGACGCTCTGGGTTGGCGGGGTTGTTGTGGACTTCGATCTGCTCGTTGGGTTCGGGTAGGAGGTTGGCGATGCCTTGTGCTATCATGCTCTTACCGACGCCCGGAGGACCCACGAGTAGGAGGTGTCTCCTCTGTTTGGCGGCTAGTCTCGCGTACTCGACGGCGTGATCTTGACCGATAACCCGGTCCAGGGGATCCTCGGGTATCTTGATCTCGGCCGTCGTTTCGATATCGTCCAGGGTGAAGTCCTCCTTGGTGGGGTCTATCAGGTCCTCCTCGCTCTCGATCTCGGGTGGTCTGCTGGAGCCTTCCCCTTCGGAACCCCGGCGGAGGATCCTGTCCAGGAACCCCGAGGAAAACGGGGACATCCCGACGACCCACCTCGAGGTGTTTTAGGATAGGGTTATGATCCGAACGGAATCCTCGACGTCCGGCTCGATGTCTCCTTTCTTCACGCCGACCACGTACTCCAGACCGCTCTCGCTCGCGGCCTTGGCCAGTCTCTCCGTCACCACCCCGTCGACGACGACGGCTTTGACGCCGTCCTCGGCCTCCCCGACGGCCTTCACGACCTCGTCGACGTCGACTTTCTTCACGGGTTTGAAGTCCTCGTCTAGGAGTTCCGCCTTGAACGTGCCTTCGATCTCCTTCAACCTGTCGAGAAGACGTTTGGCGGTCTCGTCGGTCTTGGGTGCGGGTTTACGCTCGGGTTTTGGTCTCTTGGGTTTCTTCCCGGATAATTCCTCCATGACCTTCTCCGCGGGTGCCTTCCTCTCGAGGGCCTCCATGATCTCCTTCCGGGTGAGTTCTTCCACCTCCTTGCCCTCCGGCGCCCGGGCGACGTAGTCGACGTCCGCCACCTCCATGAGTTCCTTCAGTATCAGCTCGCCGCCCCTGTCACCGTCGACGAAGGCGACGATCTTCTTGTCCTTGGACAGTTCGGCTATCTCGTCCGGGACGCTGGTGCCTTCGACGGCCACCACGTTGGTTATCCCGTACTTGAGGAGGTTGAGAACGTCCGCCCTGCCTTCCACCACTATCACTTCGTCCGCCTCCTCGACGTCGGGTCCCGCCGGGAGTCCCTTGTACTCCGAGATCTCCGGTTCCTCCTCTATCGCTTTCTTAACCTCCTTGACGAGCTCGCTGCTGTCGGGCGTGACTTCGGTTATCATGGTCCTGAGTAGTTCCTTGGCGCGCTCGACGATCCTCTTCCTCTTCTCCTTTCGGATGTCTTCTATCTTCACCACCTCTACCTCCGCGGGGCACGGTCCCACCCGATCTATCTCCTCGAGGGCCGCGGCCACGAGAGCCGTCTCCACCCTGTCCAGGCTCGAGGGTACTATGATGTATCCCTCGGTCTTGCCCTTGTTCCTCCTGAGTTTGACGTCTATTCTACCGATCCTACCGGTCTTGAGCAAGCGTCTAAGGTCTAGCTCCTCGCCGAGGAGTCCCTCGGTTTGACCGAACACGGCGCCCACGACGTCGGGTCTTTCCACGTAACCGTCGGCCTTGAACTTGGCCTTGATGACGTACTTCACGGCACCCGTCTCCTTGTCGTTTCCGCGTTTCTCGGCCAAGGGACGTTACCCCACGGTGATTGTGAGAAGGGGGCGGAGGTTAACGTGAGGAATGAGCCCCATCGTTGCACGGTGTTGAGGTGGAACACCTAAAAGGTTGCCCTCGCCCGGCGCCTGGGGAAGGGATCGGTTATGGTTACGTCCAACAAAACGTTAGCTATTAAATAACAATACCCGCGTGCGAGGGGGAGGGTTTCACCCCAGGAACGGGGGTCTCTCCAGGACGCCCAACGCCTCGTCCGTCTTGTCCATCGACTTCTCCGCATCCTCCTCGAGCTCCAACACCGCCCTGACGGCGTCCACGTTCTCCGGGACCACGTCCGCCTCCTGATGGACGGCCTGCATGTAGTACAGGACGCCGTCCTCCACGTTGATTGACTCCTCCCACACCATTATCTCGTAAAGATCGTACCTGGGCCTCCCCAAATCCCTCGCCATCTCGATCAACTCGGCCGTGGAACCTAGGCCCTCACCGTGAGGAACGACCCATACCCTCCGCGTGTTCTCGAACAACTCGACCACGTCGTCCGAGGAGACGCCGTCATCCCCGAGGACGACCCTCACCACGTGCATGTGCATCAGCGTCGTCGGTACCTTGACCGCGGCCGTCGTTATGTTGAGGTCACCCAGGACGGTTTTGACGTCGGGACCGTGGTGCGAGGGGACCGTCACCGGGTTCGGCACTATCGCGTTGATGGGGCCCTTACCGACCTGGTGCGGGTCGGCGGCCCGTCTCACTATCGTCACGTACGCCTCCTCGACGCCGAACTCCTCCTCCACGGCCCCGAGGGTCCTGCAAAGGGCAGTCGTGTTACAGGACACGCACCTCACGTGATCGACGCCCAGGGCCTCCTCGTAGTTGCACTGGGCCACGAAGGAAACGTCGGCGACGTCGGCCTCCTCCCCGCCCTGGTAGATCGCCTTCACACCGGCCGGTTCGTAGAGGTTTTCCTTGTTCCTGGCACCTATACCCTCCGGCGTGCAATCGACCACGACGTCGACGGCCTCCACGGCCTCCTCGACGGTCCCGGCCACCTCGATGCCGGCGTCCTCGAACGCGTCGACGCGATCCTCCGGCACGTACAGGTCGAAGCCCTTCTCGGTCACGGCGAGCCTGGCCAGGTAGTCGGGGGACGTCTTGACGACCCCGTACACCTCCATGTCGGGCTGCGCGTCTACCGCGTCCGCCACCCTCTTGCCGATGGTACCGTACCCGTTGATCAGAACTTTGGCCGCCAACAGGCCGTTACCCCCGTGCCCCGGCCGATCTCGTCCCCGTTAAGAACGTCTCGAAGTGATCTTGAGGGCGAGGTTGTACCCCCCGTGATTAACACCCCCCGGTCATCGGGTCACCGGAGCGGTTCATCCCGTCCTCGCGGGCCGGAGGGGACCCTCCACGGGGGGCGCTCTCCCCGCCTGTCCCGCGCCGGGGTTGACCGCCCGGTCATCCCACCGGCCGTGGCGACCGGGTCCCGGAGGGACCGTCAGGCGCGGGTGTACCCCGGGCCTCGACCCCGAACATCATCGCGTAGGGTCTCCTCCCCGCTCCGCCCGGGTCGGCGGGATGTCCCGGGGCCGACGGCGGGGAAAGCGTGCCGAACCGAACCCGTCTCGCCACGGCCTTAAAGGTTTGAGACCCGATCCGAAACCGGGGGACACCGGTCCGTTGAGGTACTCCTACGACGGCTGGCTGGTGGCCGGCGAGTTCCTCGAGGGGGACCACGACATCGAGGTCAGGAGTCCGTACGACGACTCGACCGTCGGCACGGTGTCGATCCCGGAAGACATCGATTCCGCCCTCGAGGACGTGCATGAGACGGCGACCAGAGGGTTCGAGGCGTGGAAGGACGTACCCACGTGGAGAGTAAGGGAGGTGCTGGAAGAAGCCTCCGAGGCGGTTTCCTCCCACGAGAAGGAGCTGGCGGAGTTACTAGCGCTGGAAGGTGGGAAGCCCGTTTCCGATGCCAGGTTCGAGGTCTTCAGGACGTCGGAGGTGTTGAGACTCTCCGCGTCGGAGGCCGAGAGGATCCGGGGTGAAACCCTTCCCCCGGACGCTCAACGGGGCAGGACCGCCGAAGCCATTCTCACGTTCAGAGAACCCGTGGGTAGGGTCCTGTCGATAACCCCGTTCAACTTCCCGCTACTCCTACCGGCCCACAAGGTGGGTCCCGCCCTAGCGGCCGGTTGCTCCGTGGTTCACAAACCCGCCACCGCCACGCCGCTATCCTCCATGAGACTGGCCGAGATCCTGCTGGACGCGGGTTTGGAGCCGGAGGCCCTCTCGGTCGTCGTCGGTCCCGGTAGAGAGCTGGGTGACGCCCTGGTATCGATGGATTTCGAGGCCCTATCCTTCACCGGATCGAAGGCCGTAGGCGAGGCGATCCTGGAGGTCACCAGGATACCGCGCGTGACGCTGGAACTGGGCGGTAACGATCCGCTCATCGTGGACGAGACCGTGGACGACGTCGAGAGGATCGCGAGGGACGCCGTGAGGGCGGCCTGTTACCACGCCGGTCAGGTGTGCATCGCCGTGGAGAGGGCGATCGTGGTGTCGGACGTGTACGAGGAGTTCGTCGAGGCCGCCGCCGAGGCCGCCGAGGGGTTGAAGGTGGGGGATCCGCTCGATGAGGACACCGACGTGGGCCCGTTGATCGACGACGCGGCCGTGGACAAGGTCAGGGAGCACGTGAAGGACGCCGTGGAGAGGGGCGCCGAGGTGGTCACCGGCGGCGAGCCGGAGGGGAGACTCTTCCCACCCACGGTCCTTAGGGACGTGCCTAGGGACTCCCTGGTGGCCCGGGAGGAGACGTTCGGGCCCGTCCTCCCCGTTATCAAGGCCAGGGACTTCGAGGAGGCGTTGGAGATAGCCAACGAGACGGGGTACGGTCTTCACGCCGCCGTGTACACCAGGGACCTCGGCAGGGCCGTGAAGGCCGCCGGGACGCTGGAAGCCGGTGGCGTGATGATAAACCTACCCACGCTGTTCAGGGCGGATTACATGCCGTTCGGTGGTGTCAAAGGCAGCGGGGTCGGTCGCGAGGGGGTCCCATACGCGGTGCGTGAGTTCACCGAGGAGAAGACCGTGGTCCTGGGTCGTCCCGGGGGGTGAGGCCGAAATCGGTAATTAGACCGGGGTTTCCCGCCGTGACGCCATCCTCTCCGGCGGGGTCCCGGGGTCTTTGCTCGGAAGGCGCGGTCAGGTGTTCACGCTGGACGCTCTCGTCGCGTTCTTGGTGGCCTTGATGGCCTTACCCGCCGCCATCAGTCTCTTCCCCCGCGCTTCCGAGGTTTTCGGGGTTAGCGGTACGGCTCAGCTCACGGTCCCACCCGTCAAATGGGGATGGACCGGCACGGCGTCCTTCGACCTCAAGGTCGGCATAGAACCCGTCGTCATCAAGATCAACGACTGGAAGGAGGTGGCACCGGGCAAGTACCAGGCCACGGTCGACGTGAGCGGTAACATCCCGAAGAACAACGCGATACTGGCAGCGTTTCTGAAAATAACGGCCGGGAACGTGATCGACGACGTGTTCAAGTCCGTCAACTACAACCCGCCGAAGCTGACCGTGACAGTTCAAACATCGACGTCGTCCACGACCCCGGTCGACACGCAGCCTTTCCTGGACAAGTACTTCGTCGACCTCACCGTCGATCCCGACGGCAACCCGCTCCTGTTCGACAAGACCGAGAACGACGGTGTCAAGCTGACGATAACCGTCGAGAACCCGGAGGACCCCACGCTGCTCAACAACTCGGAGTTCGTCATGTTCACGTACAACAGGTACCTCATGGACGCCGTACTCAAGGTCTGGAAGGCGGACTCGACGGGACTCGACTTCCCGAGCCCGGACTCGACGAAGACCCTCACGGCCTACACCTACCCCTCCGGGGCGACCACCTCCGGGTACACCCCGTTCATGGCGTGGATGCTGATCTCCGGGATCAACCCCAGGGGAGCCAAGCTCGCGGGTCACACCCTGACCCTACACTACTCCCTCGGTGGCACGATCACGTACACCGTGAACCACATGGAGGACGACGTGTACGACGAGCACCTGCTGGCCTTCAACCCGTCCTCGATCTCGAGCCTTCCCGATTCCGTGGATCTCTCGATGTACCTCACGGACGAGTCGGGGAGGAAAATGAACTACCTAGCGTCCACGGTGATCGGGGGTAGGTACACCCTCTACGTGAAGAGGTACTACCTGGCCTCCGTGTGGGTGAGGGTCAAGCAGCTACCCGGGGTCAACGTCTCGGCGTCGGACCTGTTCGCGTGGAACGACCTCCAGTTCGGTTCGCCACCCCAGTCATTCTCCCAAACGTTCTCCACGAACCCCAACCTCTCCGTGAAGGCCGTG
Source organism: Methanopyri archaeon (assembly GCA_013154335.1). Taxonomy (GTDB): domain Archaea; phylum JAADCQ01; class Methanopyri; order Methanopyrales; family Methanopyraceae; genus Methanopyrus. The sequence goes on along the minus strand of JAADCQ010000080.1, from coordinate 18,555 downwards.
TTCCTCGTGGGGACCCCCGACGACGACGCCGACAACTTCGACGTGGACGTGAACGGGACCCAGGTGTGGCCCGGGGGGATATCCTCCACGACCCCGAACCCCGATTTCCCCATGGTCGAGGACCTCTCCACGTTGTACAGGGAGAAGACGGGATCCAGCCTGAGCGGATCCGTCGACGTGACCGTGAACGGGAAGGACCTCGCTAACCCACCCAGGAACATGGCCTTCTCCTACAACCTCCTCACCCTCTACACGTACTCCACCCACATAGTGCTCCCGATATCCGCCCTCGAGCCCACGAGGAAGGACGCGATAGCCGACGTCCAGAAGATCGTGGAGATGTACGGCCTGAGCCCCAACGATCCGAACGTCAGGATCACGGTCTCCCCGGCGAGAGGCTTCGGCAACCCGCACACCGTTAGGATAGACGTGAAAGCCAAGGCGGGTTACGCGGCCTCCCCGACGTACCTGCAGTCGATGGCCGAGAACATCCTCGCCGTGCTGAACGCGACGGGCGTGTTGAACTACCTCCTGGCCCAGTGGGAGTGGTACCAAGAGGGCAAACCCAACGACTTCACCACGGCGCTTCAGAACGTGACGAACGCCATCAACTCGATGCTCCCACCCTACCTGACGTTCGACATGTACATAGACGGAAAGCAGGTGGTGAGCGACGGTGCCCCAACCCCGTGAAGAACCCGTAGTCGTGAGGATAGACGAGTTCTGGGGGATGAGCGAGGGGGAGAGGAAGAGCGTCGACGCCGTCACCTGCGCCACCGTCGGACTCATGAGCGGTGTTTACGCGGTGATATCCGCACGGGTGACGGAGCCGGGCGAGGTGAGAAGGTTCGACCACGTGATCCTCGGAAAGACACGACTGCCCGTGGGTCCTTGTCCCAACGAGAGGCTCGGAATGGTGGAGTTCCTACTACCCGCCACGGTACCCTCCGACCCTCCGGCCCCCGAGATCCTCAGAAGGCTCGCCTCCGGTCGCGAAGTGGACCTGGTGGTCGTGGACGATGAAGGGAGGGAGCACGAGGCGACGATAGGTCCGGAAGACGTCGACAGGGCCATGCTGAGATCGACACGGACGTGCATCCGCAACTACCACGCCTTCGTGAACACCGGGGACGAGCCCGTGAACACGATCTTCTCCCCCAAGCCTCTAGGGCCGGGGGAGGCGACGTTCAGCGGGTGTGGAGGGTACAACCCGTTGGAACACGACCCAAACCTCGAGTTACACCGACCGGGGAGAAGGGTCCTATTCTGCGGTGCACCCGCCGTCATCACGGGGGAAGGAACACGTAGCTCACATGAGAAACCGAACCTGGCGCTCTCCGCTGACCTCATGGAATGTGACCCTCGGTTCATGGGAGCGTTCAGGACGTCAGCGGGCTACGAGAACATCGCGGGTGTCGCCTCGGCCATCGCTCTCACGCCCGAAACCGAGCCGCTGTTGGATGTGAAACACGAGGACTGCACCCTCCCCGTCGTTAGGATCGAGGATCGCTCCCCGTTGACCGAAACCGATTACGGTGCCGTTTGGAAAGACGAGGAGGTGCGGTGGGACCCAGGGGCCTGCGAAGGGTGCGACCGTTGCGCGTTGGAGGAGGTCTGCCCCTACCCGTACGGGACGATCAAGGACGGCGAATGTTTCCACTGCGGGCTCTGCGTCTCCGTGTGTCCGGCCGTGAGCGCGGATCTCGGGGAGGTCCCGACGGGAGACGGAACGGTCGAGGTGATCGCCAGGGAGTCCTCCGCGTTCAAGGCCAAGAAGCTGATGGAAAAAGCCGTGGAGGCGGTTGAGGAGGGTCTCTTGGAACCCCTGGAACCCAGTCAGAGGTAACGGGACACGAACCACTCCGCCGCGGTCTTCAGTAACACCTTCGCCGTACTCTCCTGCACGTAGTTGGGAGGTACATAGGATACGGTCTCCCAACCCCTCTCAACCGACAGTCTGAACCCGGAACCCGCCTCCAGCGTCCCTTTCGTCCCGGCTATCCTGGTCTCGGGGGCCAAGAGCCTCCCGACCTCCCTCGCGTGAAGCCTCAGGGAGGCCCTCAACGCGTCGTCCCCGCATGTGCCTCGTATTATCAGGTAATCACCGTCCGGGAGGAGCTCCACGGTCCCACGATCGACGACCTCTCCATCCTTCTCGACCACCGCGTCGCACAGTTTCATCGCCTCGCAGGATCCCAACGAGGACTCCACGGCGTCCCTCACGATGGTCCTCGCTAGCACCGTAAGGGTCCCGGAGAAGGCCGGTGGATCCTCCGGCTCGAACCTCATGAACACGGGCTCGCCCGATGACCTCACGACGATCCTTCGCATCATCGGCCTGCCGGAACCACGTCTGAGCGTCGTCAGCACGGACAGACCCTCGGCGTCGAACTCCCTGATCACGGTCCCGAACTCCAGGAAGACGGACGCCGTGTGAACGCCGAACGAGGTCCTACACGTGGGCGGCACGAACCCCCGATCATCGAGCTCCGCGGACTCGAACGCCTCCACCACCTCCTCGAGTTCCCTCCTGGGCTCGCACTCCACGTAACCCTGTGGGACGACCAATATACCGGTGCCTTTGCTGACGACCGCCTCGGCGGGGCACGACCCTACCCTCTCCCCGCCGATCTCGACGTGGATGGAACCTGGATGATCGGTCACGCCGACCAACCCCACGATCCGAGGGGTGTCCTCCTGGTTAAGAACGTGGGAGACTTACGGCCGATGAAGACCGTTCCCCTTGGGGAGCAGGACACTCGATGACCAGAAGTCGCGGGTCGGAGGCCTCACGCCCGGATCGCTTCCAACACGGTCTCCACGTACGGTTTCAATTCCCTCACTATGCCCTCCGGATCCCTGTTCTGAGCGGCCTCGTGTAGGGCCGGTAACTTCGGTATGACCACGTCGAAGTCTCCCTTACCCACGTGTCCTTCCGCCATGTTGAGGACCTTCACGTACGGTACGTCGAGTTCCGTCGCCAACCGCTCCGCCCTCTCGAGATCCCGGAGCGCAGCCTCGTCCGGCGTACCTACCAACACCGCCGCCTCCACCGACGTCAGGGTGGCTATCACCGGACAGCCCAGACCCGCCGGACAATCGGCCACGAACGCGTCGAGGTCCGCCAAACTGTTCACGACGACGGAAGCCAGCTCGGGCGCCCACGGCTCGGCATCCGGGTACCTCACGGTTAGGCCTAACCGTTCGCATACCGCCTCGACGACGGCACCCAACCTCTCGGACTCGAACTTTATCGCGTCCACGGGACAGGCGGCACCGCAGATACCGCACCCGTCGCAGGCCATCGGATCGTCCAACGCGTCCCAGGGACACCTCCTTTCGCACTCGCCGCAGCCTTTACAGTCCTCCGTCCGGACGGGCACGGGCTGCTCCACGTCGAACAGCTCCCGTTTGACTTCCAGCGGCAGGTAAGCCGGGACGTCCGGCTCCGTCACGTCGCAGTCGACCAAGGGCACGTCCAGGGCGTGAGCCAACGCCACCGAGAGCAACGTCTTACCCACGCCTCCCTTGCCTCCCGCCACCGCTACCTTCGAGGGGACCACCCCCGGCTCCGCTATCGACTTTAACCACGCGTGGCGTGGCGGCGCGTCGGGGCTGAAACGTTGTCGGGAGACCGAAGGGAGGAGAGGCTCTGGAAGGAGTGGGAGGAAGCCGGCCTGTTCGAGGCCGATCCCGACGAGGACAAGGAACCCGTCTTCATCACCGTGGCCTACCCGTACCCCTCCGGCTCCATGCACGTCGGTCACGCCAGGACATACCTAGTCCCCGACGTTTACGCCCGCTTCAAGCGCATGCAGGGTTACAACGTCCTGTTCCCCATGGCGTTCCACGTGACCGGAACCCCCGTGGTCGGTATCGCCGCCAGGATAAGAGAGGGTGACGAGGAGACTATCAAGCTCTACAGGGACCTTTACGGGGTCCCGGAGGAGGAGCTCGAGAAGTTCACCGATCCCGAGCGCATCGTGGAGTACTTCGCCAACGAGTACGAGGAGAACATGAAGAGGATGGGCTACTCCATAGACTGGAGGAGGAAGTTCACCACCGTGGACCCGGAGTACAGATCCTTCATCACCTGGCAATACCTACGCCTCCGCGACCTCGGCCTCGTGGACAAGGGCGAACACCCCGTCAGGTACTGTCCGAAGTGCGAGAACCCGGTAGGGGACCACGACCTACTCGAGGGAGAGGACGCCACCATAGAGGAACTCACCCTCGTCAAGTTCAGGATCGCGGAAGCGCCGGAAGAGGAGCTGGAGGACGCGTTCCTCGTCGCCGCCACGTTCAGACCGGAGACGATCTACGGTGCCACCAACGTGTGGGTGAAACCCGACGTGGAGTACGAGATCGTCGAGGTCGACGGGGAGAGGTGGGTGGTATCACCCGAGGCCAGACGCAACCTCGAGCATCAGAAGGAGAACGTCGAGGTCGTGGGTACCGTCGAGGGTGAGGAACTCCTGGGACTCCACGTCGAGAACCCACTGACCGGCGAGAAACTGCCCGTGTTACCCGCCAGGTTCATCGATCCGGCCTTCGGAACGGGTATCGTGTACTCGGTACCCGCGCACGCCCCCGTCGACGCGGCCGCGTTGGAGGACCTGAAAAGAGACCCGTCCGAGCTCGAGCGGTACGGTCTCGACCCGTCCATCGTTCGAGGGATAGAACCGGTCCAGGTGATAGAGGTCGAGGGTTACGGCGAGTTCCCGGCGTACGACGTGCTGGAGGAGATGGGTATCGAGGATCAAGAGGACCCCAAACTGGAGGAAGCCACCCAGAGGGTGTACCGCGACGAGCTTCACAAGGGCATCATGAAGGTCGAGGGACTCGAGGGGTGTCCCGTGGCCGAGGCGAGGGACAGGGTTAAGGAGGAACTCATCGAGAAGGGCCTCGGAGACGTGATGTACGACTTCTCGGAGAAACCCGTGGTGTGTAGATGTGGTACCGAATGCGTGGTGAAGATCATAGAGGACCAGTGGTTCCTCAAGTACTCGGACGAGGATTGGAAGGAGAAGGCGAGGGAACTGCTCGAATCGATGGAGATAATCCCGGAAGAGGTGAGGGCCAACTTCGAGGACACCATCGAGTGGCTCGACGATTGGGCGTGCGCGAGGAGGGTCGGGTTGGGCACCCCGTTACCCTGGGACCCCGACTGGATAGTAGAGCCCTTGAGCGACTCGACCATTTACATGGCCTACTACACGATAGCGCACAGGATCAAGGGCGAAGGTGAGCTACCGCCGGAGCTGTTCTCCTACGTGTTCCTGGGTGAGGGTGACCCCGAGGAGATAGCCGATAGGACCGGGCTCGATCCCGAGGAGATAGAGCGGATGAGGGAGGAGTTCGAGTACTGGTACCCGCTCGACTGGAGGCTATCGGCCAAGGACCTGGTCACCAACCACCTGACGTTCTTCGTGTTCCACCACGCGGCGCTCTTCCCCAGGGACAAGTGGCCGAAGGGCATCGTCGTGTTCGGTATGGGTCTTCTCGAAGGGGAGAAGATGAGCTCGTCCAAGGGCAACGTTGTGCTCCTGTCCGAGGCCCTTGACGAGTACGGACCGGACGTGGTCAGGTTGTTCCTCGCCACCTCGGCGGAACCGTGGCAGGATTTCGACTGGAGGAGGGAGTACGTCGAGGGTGTGGAGAGGCACCTCAGGAGGTTCGAGGAGGTCGTCAGGGAATCCGTCGAGAGGGGTAGGGATTGGGACGAGGAAGATCCGTTCGACAGGTGGCTCATGTCGTCTTTCCGGAAGATCATCGAGGAAGCCACGGAGGCCCTCGAGGGTTTCGAGATAAGGAGGGCGTACAACGAGGCTTTCTACGGCGTGTTGAAGCTCGTCAGGGCGTACTCCCGGATGACCGGCCGAGACGGCGTGCCGGAGCGCTTGGTGGCCGATTGGCTGAGGTTGCTGCACCCGGTGATACCCCATCTGACGGAGGAACTCTGGAAGGACGTCCTGGAACGTGAAGGTTTCCTCCAGGAGGCAGGGTGGCCGGAACCCGAGGATTACCCGGAGGACGTGGAGACGGAGGTGGCTGTGGACGTTCTGCGATCCCTCGTGGAGGACGTCAGGGACGTAGAGAAGGTGATAGGGGCGGAAGAAGGGTACACCCTCCACGTGTACCTGGCACCCGATTGGCAGTGGAGGGCCTTGGAGATGATAACGGAGGGACGCGAGTTCGGCGATGTGATGTCGGAGCTGATGAAGGATGAGTCCCTGAGGGAGATGGGCGACGAGGTGGCGAAGGTGGTAAGGGAGCTGATGTCCGAGGACGTCCCGGAGGACGTGGACGTGGAGCGCCTGAGGGAGGTCCTGGTCGAGGTCCTCGAGGAGGGTTCCAGGTACCTCACCGTGGAGACCAAGGCGGGCGACGTGGTCGTTCACGCGAACCCGGAGGATGCCCCCGGGCCCGAGGATAGGAAGGCGGGGGCGCGGCCTCTAAGGCCCGGCATATGGATAGAGGGGTAGACGGGGTCGGGGATGATGACGGCGGTCCTTTCCCCGACCCCGATGGGGAACGCCTCCGGTACCGACCCGATGACGTGAAGCCCGGGACCGAGCCCCGGGCCCGATGACGAGGATTGGCCTTCCCGAGGGTCACTTCCAACCGGCCACGGCGTGCACCTGGGGTAGGACCCGAACGTCACCTTCCGTCTCCGTCGCCACTTTCACCATCTCCTCGATCGGCGGGACCGAATCGAACCCCGTCGCCGGTTGGAGGTAAACGGGTTCCGCGCCCGCCTTCACCACATCCTCCAGGACGGAACGTGCCTCTTTCAGGTCCTCCGCGTCGGTGATAACGATCTTCGCGTAAACCCTTGGACCGGTGATCTTCTCCACGAACCGGATGCATCTCTCGGTCACGTCGTCGGGATGTGGACCGTGGCCGGGTAACTTCACGTCCGCCGATACCGCGTCCGCTACGTGCGAGGCGAGCCCCGCCTTTTCGGGGATCGAGGCGTTCGTCTCGAGGAGCACCTCGTATCCCGTTTCCCTCAAGACGGTCGCCAAGGCCCGCAGGGAGTCGGGATGTTGAAGGAGAGGCTCCCCTCCTGTCAACGAGACCACCCCGGGCGACCCGAACTCGTTCTCCAGCTCCTCGACGGCCCTGATCACTTCGTCGACGGTCGCCGGTGATTCGATGGTCGAGATCGTCTCCCCGGTCGGTCCCGCGACGGGGGCGTGACGCCTCCACGATCTGGACGCGGGTTCGTCGCAGTACCTGCAGTCCAAGTTGCACCCGGAGAACCGGATGAAAACCTGGGGTTGGCCGACGAAGAGGCCCTCTCCCTGGACGGACACGAACACCTCGTACACGGTTAGCGGAGGCGTTTCCTCGCCTCCGCTCCTTGTCCCCATCCCTCGTCCACCCTGACCCTTACCTCGATGATGTTGTCGGCGCTCAGCTCGTCGACCAGTTCCTCGAGCAGGTAGCCGGCGAGATCTTCGGCCGATAGCGTGCGGGTCGGGACGAAGGCCACGTCCTCCCTGGGAAACACGTACCTCTTCCCATCCGGAACGGTTTTGACCTCGACTTCGTCACCCCTCTCCTCGACGTCGAACAGATCCGACTCCGTGGGGACTAGTACACGGTGGTCCAACTCACCGATGATCCTCCTGAGTACCTCCTTCACCTCGTCGAAGTCGATCACGAAGCCATCGGGGTCCATCCTCTCGCCTTCTATCTCGACGGTCACGTGGTACGTGTGCCCGTGAAGTCTACCGCACTTGGGGTGTCCGGGGATGACGTGACACGCTGAGAAACGGAACCCCAACTCCTTGCCGTCGAGTATCAAACGTCTCAGCGTCAGCCCGGATCCCCCCGCCGATGACGAACAGCCGGACGACGTGCTGACTCCGTGACGAGCCCTGGCTTTGCCGAGGCTTTAAATCGGGGTCGGCGGTTAAGGCCCCCGTCATCGGTACCTCCGCCACCGCCGTAGCTCCTCATCCCCCGCGGGGGACGCACGCTCATGCCCGTGGTCACCCTGTACCACGACAAGCTGATAGAACTCATCGGAGAGGAAGTGTCGTTCGAGGAACTAGCTCACGATCTAATACCCATGTTGGGGAGCGACGTGGAAAGGATAGACGAGCGCGAGGGTAGGATAGACGCCGAGTTCTTCCCCAACAGACCCGACCTGTACAGCGTGGAGGGAGTGGCACGCGCTCTAAAGGGGTTCATGGGCATCGAGAAGGGGCTGCCCGAGTACGAGGTGTTCGACACGGACATCGAGGTCGAGGTGGACGAGTCCGTCCGCAAGGTCAGACCCGTGATCGCCGTCGCCACCGTGGAGGGCATCGAGTTCGAGGACGAGAGGGACCTGGAGCACCTGATGGAGTTCCAGGAACACCTCCATTGGGTCATAGGTCGAGACAGGAAGAAGGCCGCGATAGGTATCCACGACCTCGACGCCGTCGAGCCACCCCTGAGGTACCTGGCCGTGGATCCCGACGACGACTCATGGAGCTTCGAACCGTTGGACAGGCCCGGTGAGGTCATGAAGCCCTCGCAGGTCTTGAGGAAGCACGAGAAGGGTAGGGAGTACGGGCACCTGGTCGGCGACCTCGTCCCTATCCTGGCGGACGAGGAAGGCGTGATATCGATGCCACCGGTGATCAACTCGGAGAGGACGAAGGTCACCTTGGACACCGAACGGGTCCTGGTCGACGTGACCGGCACGTCGTGGAGGCCCGTACTGGACGCCCTCCACGTGGTGGTCTGCAACCTGGCGGAGAGGGGAGGAAAGATAGGGACCGTCAGGATATTCGGGGCGTACGAGCGCGTCACCCCGACCATGAAGCTGGACGTTTGGGACGTTCCCGTGAGGGAGGCCTCCTCCCTCCTGGGTGTCGAGTTGAAGGGCGAGGAGTTGGAGGATCTCCTCGCCAGGGCGAGGCACGAGGCGGTTTTCCTGCCCGCGGGCGAGGACGTGACCACGTTCCCCTCCCCGACCCACTACCACATCGAGGCGGATTGGGAGGAGGAGCCCCCGGTCCTCTACGACGAGGACGTGGTGAGGGCGTTCGTCGGTCCCTGGAGGACCAACGTGCTTCACGTCTGGGATCTCGTGGAGGACGCCGGTATCATGTACAGGTACGATAGGTTCGAGCCTCGCGTGCCCGAGGTCCCGGGCCTACCGGAGGCCAGCGATGACGTGGAGTTCGCGTCCTTCCTGAGGGACGTGATGTCGAGGCTCGGATTCGTCGAGGTGAACTCCCTAACGCTCACCAGCCCCGCCGTCAACTACGAGGCGATGAGGTTGGAGGTCGACGAGGAGGAGCCCGTGATCGTAGCGAATCCCATCCAGAAGGAGTACACGATACTCAGGACGTGGGTTCTCCCCTCGTTGATGTTGTTCCTGTCCGATAACAAGCACAGGCCGTACCCGCAGCGGGTGTTCGAGGTGGGGGAGGTGGTCAGGAGGGACCCGGACGCCGAGACCGGGGCCGTGGACCGTCGTAACCTGGCGCTGGCGGAGGCGGGTCCCGACGTGGGGTTCGCGGACGTGAAGGCCGTGGTGGAGGCCCTGCTGAGGGAGTTGGATCTGCTGGACCGAGCGGAGGTTGAGGAGTTCGAGCATCCATCATTCATTAAAGGCAGGTGCGCCGCCGTGACGGTAAACGGAAACCGTCTGGGATTTTTCGGGGAGGTGCACCCCGAGGTGCTGGAGAACTTCGACCTTGAAGTGCCCGTGGTGGCCGCGGAGTTCGAGTTGGAGGCGCTCAAAAAGGCCGTCGGGTGGTGAACTTGGAGCAGATAGTTAAGGAGGCCCTGGAGCGCCTCGAACGCGAGGAGGAGCGTCCCACCGCTCCTCGCCCCCCTCACGGTCGCGACACGCCGCCATCCGAGGACGATGAGGAGCTCGTGAAGATACTGGAGGAAGCCCGCGCCAGGATAGTCGTGATAGGGGTAGGAGGCGCGGGCAACAACACGGTCACCCGACTCAAGGAGGCCGGTATCGAGGGAGCCGAGGTCGTGGCCGTCAACACGGACGCTCAAGACCTCCTCGCCGCCAAAGCGGACAGGAAGATCCTCATCGGGTACGACCTCACGCGGGGCCTGGGCGCCGGTGGAGACCCCAAGATAGGGGAGGAAGCCGCCAAGGAAGACCTCGAGAAGATACGCGACGTGGTCAAGGACGCCGATATGGTGTTCGTAACGTGCGGGCTGGGCGGAGGAACGGGCACCGGAGCCGCCCCCGTGATAGCCGAAGTCGCGAAGAAGGAAGGGGCTCTCACGATAGCCGTCGTCACCCTCCCTTTCTCCGTGGAAGGTAAGAGGAGGATGGAAAACGCCCTGAAGGGTCTCGAACGCCTCCAGCAAACGGCCGACACGTGCATCGTGATACCGAACGACAGGCTCCTCGAAGTCGTCCCGGACCTACCCCTCACCGCCGCGTTCAAGGTCGCCGACGAGGTCCTCATCAACGCCGTGAAGGGCATCACCGAGATGATCACGAAGCCGGGCCTCATGAACCTGGACTTCGCGGACGTGAGAGCGGTGATGGAGGGCGGCGGCTACGCCCTCATAGGCATAGGGGAGGCCGAGAACGCTGACGGCGGTAACAGGGCCGTCAAGGCCGTGGAGAACGCCCTCAACAACCCGCTGATAGACGTCGACATAAGCGGAGCCAAGGGCGCCCTAGTTCACGTCAAGGGCGGTAAGGATCTCACCCTGAAGGAGGCCGAGGAGGTCGTGGAACTGGTGGCCTCCGAGCTCGCGGACGACGCCACCGTGATATGGGGCGCGCAGATAGAGGAGGACATGAACGACGTTCTGAGGGTCACGGTCATAGTCACCGGGATCGAAAACGCGGACATAGAGGCCCTCCTTCGAAGGCCCGAGACCACCACCCCCGAGAGGAAGAAAACCGCGCCCCCGACCACCACCACGTCGTCCTCCGAGGTAGAGACCCGCCCCTCCACCCCCGAGCCCACGACCGAGGAGGAAGAGGAGGAATCCGGCTCCGCCCTCGAGGACCTCGAAAGGATCCTGTGATCGGGGGTGAGGATATTGTCCTGGATGGAGGACCTCCGCGAGTTCCTCCGCATGTGCGCGCACGTCCTCAAGGCCGCCAGGAAGCCCAGCAAGGAGGAGTACCTGGAATCCGCCAAGATAGCCGGCATGGGTATACTCATCGTTGGAGGAGTGGGGTTCATCATCAGGATAATCGTACAGCTGATCCAGCTGTACGGGTGATGAAGCGTTGGCCGAGGAGGAAAGGAACGACACGGAACTCTACGCCGTCCGGGTCATGACAGGAAGGGAACGCACCGTCCTGGACGTCCTCGAGATGAGGGCCAGGAAGAGGATGAGGGAAGAGGGAGTGGACCTGGGACTCAAAGCCGCCCTGGCCCCGGACGAGCTCAAGGGCTACGTCATCATCGAGGTCGAGGAACTCACGGACGAGCTCCGAGAACTCATCAACGACATCCCGGACACCAGGGGCATAGTCGAGAAACCCATCAAGTTCGAAGAGGTAGATCACTTCTTCGCACCCAAGCCGGAGAAGGTCGAGGTCCAAGAGGGCGAGGTCGTCGAGATACTCTCCGGGCCGTTCCGCGGGGAGAAGGCGAAGGTGGTCAGCGTCGACGAGTCCAAGAGGGAGATCACCGTGGAGCTGCTGGAGGCCCCCGTGCCCATCCCCGTAACGGTAAAAATGGACTCGATCAGGGTCCTGAAGAAAGAGGAAGAGTTATAAACGAAACGACCTCGCCGTCGCCCATTTAAAACAGGGGTGTTTCCAAAATGCCGAAAGAGGAGGTCGAGGTCCTGGTCGAGGGAGGCAAGGCGGACCCGGGTCCACCCCTCGGCCCCGCCCTGGGTCCCCTGGGCGTGAACATCCAAGAAGTCGTCGAGGAGATAAACAGGAAGACGAAAGACTTCGAGGGCATGGAGGTCCCAGTCAAGATAATAGTAGATACCGACACCGGAGAATTCGAGGTGAAAGTAGGTACTCCACCGACATCAGCTATAATAAAGTCAGAGTTAGGAATAGAGAAAGGAGCTCACGAGCCTAGGCATGAAGTCGTTGGAGATCTATCCATGGAGCAGGCCATTAAAATCGCTAAAATGAAGTTCGATGATATGCTGTCATACGACTTAAAGACAGCCACTAAAGAGGTCCTAGGAACCTGCGGAAGCATGGGAGTCACCGTGGAAGGTAAGGATCCTAAGGAAGTGCAGAAAGAGATCGATGAAGGCAAGTGGGACGATCTATTCGAGAAATTCGAGGAAGAAGAGGAGTAACGGGGTGGGAATACCTTGCTCACGAAAGAGGACCTCATCGAACCCATCAAGAAGGTGGTCGAGTACTCCCCTCCGAGAAGGTTCCTGGAGTCGGTAGACATGTCCATCAACCTGACGGGTATCGACCTGAGCGATCCCTCCCAGAGGATCGACAAGGACGTCGTCCTACCCCACGGTAGGGGTAAACCCGTCAAGGTGTGCGTGATAGCCGAGGGAGCCATGGCCAAGGAGGCGGAGGAAGCCGGGGCCACCGTGATAAGACCCGACGACCTGGAGGAACTCGCCGAAAACAGGAGAGAGGCCAAGAAACTGGCCCGAAGACACGACTTCTTCTACGCCCAAGCCGACCTGATGCCCGACGTCGGTAGGGTCCTGGGACCGGTGCTGGGACCGAGGGGTAAGATGGCCAGACCCGTACCCCCCAACGCCGACATCAAGCAGTTCATCGAGAGGGCCCACAGGACGGTCAGACTCAGGCTCAGGGACCAGCCCGTCGTTCACACCGTGATAGGCGCCAGGAACATGCCCCCCGAGCACCTGGCCGAGAACGCCATGAGGGTCCTCAAAGAACTCACCGACGAACTCGACAAGAGCTGGAGCCAGATAGACTCCATCTACATCAGTACCACCATGGGCCCGTCGGTCAGGGTCTACTGAGGGGGGTCCCGCCTTGACCGTCGAGACCGAGACCGGCCCCGCCGGGTACGAACCCAAGGTCGCGGAGTGGAAGAGGAGGGAAGTCGAGGAGCTGAAGGAACTCCTCAAGGAGTACGAGAACGTCGGCCTCGTCGACATAGAGGGAATCCCCGCCCCCCAGATGCAGGAGATAAGGGCGAAGCTGAGGGAACACGACACCATCATCAGGGTCTCCAGGAACACCCTCATGCGCATAGCCCTCGAAGAGGTAATCGACGAGAGGCCCGAACTCGAACCCCTCCTGGATTACATCGAAGGACCCGTCGGGTTCATCCTCACCGACGTCGACCCGTTCAGACTCTACAAGATACTCGAGGAGAGCAAGGCCTCCGCCCCGGCCAAGCCGGGCGACGTCGCCCCCGAGGACATCATCGTACCCGAAGGACCGACCCCCTTCGAACCCGGTCCGATCCTGAGCGAGCTGCAGGAGGCGGGAATCCCGGCACAGATCCAGGACGGTAAGGTCGTCGTGACGCAGGACACCGTGATAGTCGAGGAGGGCGAGGTGATCGACGAGAAAACGGCGGAGATCCTCAAGAAGCTCGAGATCGAACCCATGGAGGTCGGAGTCGAGATCGTGGCGATAGTCGCCGAGGGCACGCTATTCGAGGCCGAAGACCTGCACCTGGACGTGGAAGAGTACGAGGAGATGGTGAAGGAAGCCGCGTCGCACGCGTTCAACCTGGCCGTGAACGCGGGCATCCCGGTGGCGGACATCGCGGACGTACTCGTCACGAAAGCCCACTTCGAGGCCTTCAACCTGGCCGTGAACGCCTGCGTGCCCGTGGCCGAGGAAACCGTCGCGGAGACCCTGCTGGCCAAGGCCCACGGAGAGGCTCTAAGTCTCGCCTCCGCCATAGCCGAGGTGGACGAGGAGGCCCTGGACGAGGAAACGCTGGAGCTGGTCCGGGGAGCGGCCGCCGCCGCGAAGGCCGCCGAGGAGGAGAAGAAGGAGGAGGAAGAGGCCGAGGAAGAGGAAGAGGAGGAAGAAGAGGAGAAGGAAGAGGAAGAAGAAGCCGCCGCGGGCCTCGGAGCCCTCTTCGGCTGAGGGGAGGGTACGCGCCCTGCCCCACAACATATCCCTCACCGGAAGACCCGGGATCGGAAAGACCACCGTGTGCCTCAAGGTGGCCGAGGCCCTCGAGGAGCGCGGTTACACCGTCGGAGGCGTCTACTGCCCCGAGGTGAGGGAAGGTCGCAGACGGATCGGTTTCGACATCGTAGACCTGACCAGCGACGACCGGTACCCCCTGGCACGCGTTGGACATCCCGGGCCCCGGATAGGAAGGTACGGCGTGTTCGTCGAGAACCTCGAACGCGCGGCGCGATCCATACTCGAAGCCCTCGAATCCCGGGACGTGGTCATCATCGACGAGGTAGGGCCGATGGAGCTCAAATCCGAGGCCTTCGTCGACGCCGTACGCGAGGCCGCGGACCACGACACGCCCTGTCTCTTCGTCGTCCACGCCAGGTCCAACCATCCCTTGGTCCGCGAGCTCAGGGGAGGTAGGGAAGACGTCATCCTGTACGAGGTGACCGAGTCCAACCGTGACGAGTTACCGGATACCGTGATGGAAAGGTTGATCGGGTGGCTCGAGGACTAAGCCACGGGGGAACCCGTTGGAGACCCTCACCACGGACGTGTTGGTCCTCGGAGGAGGTGGAGCCGCCGCGAGAGCGGCCCTGGAAGCGGCATCACACGATCTCCACGTCGTGATCGTCTCGAAGGGTCCCTTCGGCAGAAGCTGCTGCACAGTCATGGCCGAGGGCGGTTACAACGCCGTCATAAGGACCAAGGACCCGGAAGACTCCTTCGAACTCCATTACAGGGACACCGTCGAGGGAGGCGCGTACCTCAACGACAGGGACCTCGTCGAGACCCTCGTCACCGAGGCCCCCGACAGGCTCGTCGAGCTGGAGAACATGGGGGCCGTGTTCACACGCGGAAAGGACGGCTACCCCGATCAGAGACCCTTCGGCGGCCAATCCAAGCCCAGAACGTGTTACGCCGGCGACAGGACGGGTCACGAGATAATGACCGCGCTCTCGCACGCCGTCCGATCCGAAGACAACATCACCGTACTCGAGAACGTGATGGCCCTCGACCTGGTCGAGCGGGAGGGTCACGTCGTCGGCGCGCTCTGTCTGGACGTGATCCACGAGGAACCGCTGGCCGTATCCGCGAAGGTCACGATCCTCGCGACCGGAGGAGCCGGCCACGTGTACCCCGTCACCACCAACCCCGTGCACAAGACCGGCGACGGTTACGCCATGGCCCTCAGGGCGGGACAACGCCTCATAGACATGGAGATGGTCCAGTTCCACCCCACGGGCATGGTCTACCCCGAGAGCGCCAGGGGCATCCTGGTGACCGAGGCCGTCAGGGGCGAGGGAGGTAGGCTCTACAACGCGGAAGGAGAGCGGTTCATGAAAAGGTACGACCCTGAGAGGATGGAACTGTCCACCAGGGACGTGGTCGCTCGCGCCATATACAGGGAGATCCAGGAGGGCCGGGGAACCGAGCACGGCGGGGTCTACCTAGACGTCAGTCACCTACCCGATGAGGTCATAGAAACCAAGCTGGAAACCACCCTGAAGCAGTTCCTGAGGTACGGCGTCGACATCAGGAAGGAACCCATGGAGGTCGCCCCAACCGCCCACCACTTCATGGGCGGCGTCCCCATAGACACCAGGTGCAGGACGGATACCCCAGGTCTCCTGGCGTGCGGTGAGGTCACGGGCGGCGTTCACGGGGCCAACAGGCTCGGTGGAAACGCGCTCGCCGACACCCAGGTGTTCGGCAAGAGAGCGGGGGAAACGGCTGCCGAGATCGCTTCGAAGGCCGCGGAGCCCCCGAGGTTGAGGATGAAGGACGTTGAGGAGCTGTGGGATCGATGGACGCGCACCCTGGACGGTGAGGAGGATCCCCTGGAGGTTAGGGACGAACTGCACGACGTCATGTGGAACGAGGTGGGCGTCGAGAGGGACGGAGAAGGCCTCCGTGACGCGCTCAAGAGGATAAGGGAACTGAGGGAACGCATCGAGGGGAACGGTCTCTCACCCACCCCCGACGTAAGGACCGCGGCGGAGACCGTGAACATGGTCACCGTGGCGGAAGCCGTAGCCGCGTCCGCGCTCCACAGGACCGAGAGTCGAGGCGCGCACTACAGGAAGGATCACCCCGAGACTTGGGAGGAACCGAAGCACACCGTGTACCACCCGGACGGCACCGTGGACACGATCCCGGTCAGGAGACGAAGACGTCGACGAACCTGACCTCACCCCCAGGATCCACCCTCACTAGACCCCTATCCGTGACCCTCAGCTCCGGGATCACCGGGAGCGTCACGAAGGTCAACGCGTCGAACGGGTTCCAATCCACACCCGACCACTCCCACACCGCCCTAAGGACCCTCTCGTACGCCTCGACGAAGTCGCCCCTATCGCCCGAGTACATCAGACCCGCCACGTCCAACCTCGCGTACACCTCCTCCCCCTCCGGGGTCACGACTCCCTGGCAACCGCCCCTCTCCCTGACCATGTCGATACATCGCTCGATCATCCTCAGGTCCCTGGACGCGGCCACCACGTTGTGGGAGTCGTGCGCGACGGTGGTGACGACGCCGCAATCCAGGAGCTCTAAACCGTCCACGAAAGCCAACGACGCGTGTCCCTCACCGTACCTGTCCATGACGACGAGGAACGCCACGTCTTCCTCGACCACCCGGCCCCTTTCTATCCTGACCTCTCTGACGACTTCCTCGGTCCTGAGGGTACCTTCCGACACCCTTACACACCTGACCAGGAACTCGCCCTCGGGGGCGTGAGGGACCTCGGCAACGGGTCTCGGATCGGGGAGCTCCATCCTGGGCCCTTCAAACGACACGTTCTCCCTGTCCCTCCCCCCGAGCAGCACCTTTTCGGGCTCGAACGTGGATAGATCGCTCGGGAGTAACACCAGGTTGGCGGGTGAACCCGGGATCAACCTGCCGTCCCTCAACCCGTAGCACAGGCTCGGATTCAACGTTACGGTTTTCATAACGTCCAACGGGTCGAAACCCGCTTCCATCAACCTGTCGGCCATGTAGGTCAGTCCCCGTTCACCGTGGTCTGACGCGTGGAGATCGTCGGTGACCAGGCAAACCCCGACGAGATCCTCCAGGGCCTCTATCGCCGCATCGAGATCCCTGGAGGACGAACCCTCCCGGACGAAGGTCCAAACACCGAGCTCCCGCCTGGTTTCGAACTCCTCCGGTATCGAGGCCTCGTGATCGGTCTCAGGACCCTTTGAGAAGTAGAGGGCCGCCTCTTCCCCGATCAAGCCGGGAGCGTGGCCGTCGACGGTTAGGTTGTACCTTATCGCCACGTCGATCATGTCCTCCTTGGATCCCTCAAGCACACCTCCGACGTCCATCACCTCGCCCAACGCCACGACCTTAGGGTGGGCGGCGTACCTCTCGACGGTATCCTCGTCGACTTCACCGCCCGAGGTCTCGTACGGTTCACCCAAGGCCGGCACGCAGGATGGAAGGGCCACGTACATGTTGAAAGGTTCCGCGAGTTCCGCACACCTAAGGGCCCACCGCAGTCCTTTGTCTCCCGCGACGTTGACCACCTCGTGGGGGTCCCATACCACCGACGTGACTCCAAGTTCGGACACCATCTCGGCGTAGGACCAAGGGGCTAGACCGGAGCTTTCCACGTGGACGTGGGCGTCCACGTAGCCTGGCGCCACGACGCCTTCGACGTCGGTCACGATGTCGACGTCCGGCTCTCGTCGGGTCACGCCGATCACGGTACTACCGTTAAGGATCACGTAACCTTTCTTGATCTCCGTGAACCAAGGGTCGACGAACCTGCACGAGAGTGCCTTCAAGGGACACCCCCTCCGTGAGCGTGAGAAGTAGGTAGCGCGGGGAGGTAGGCGCGCGGAGTCACGGTCGGGCCCGTCGGCCCCCTCGTCCGCGCACCTGTGGCCCGGCGGAGCCCGCGCGGGGTCATCCTCGGCCCACGCCGCGTCGCCCGCGTCGGTTGGACCGGGCCGTGTCCCGCGTGGACGGAAAGGCGTCATAACGATGTCGGTCCGCAGCTCGTGCCCTCCTCACGCCTCGGTGAAGGCCAAGCTCGTCATCCCGAGTATCGTTATAAAACTCGTAACGATACCTGGGAAAGAACGTGAGGGTTCGGGGCCCACCGGTGGGCCCCTGGTTTAGTGGACGATCAGCTCGCCCAGCGCCGCGTACAGCGACTCCACTGCCTTCGCTATCGGGCCCACGATGGCCTCGACGGCCTTGACGCCCTTGTCGGCCATCAGACCCACCAGCGACGTCACCACCGGCACCGCCAGCGCCGCGGCACCGGCGTAGGTCAGTTCAGCGCTGCCGTACACCGGCGCTATCTCGGTGGCCACCTGGTCACCGAACGCGTAGTACAGGGCGATGTCCACCGGCACCACCAGCATCGAGCCCAGCGCCAGCATGGCGGCCGTGTTCGGTAGCTTGTTGTCGTCCATCATCTTACCGGCGATCGGGTTGACCAGTATCGGGATCAGTAGACCGTACTGGGCCACCGCGTCGGTCTTGAAGATGT
>JAADCQ010000076.1 GCA_013154335.1 Methanopyri archaeon | reverse complement strand
TCGGTACCGCGGCACTACTAACCATTCTAGGAATCCTAGCGGACAACGGAGTACAAGCCGTAGAAGCACTAGTAACACCAATAACAAGCACAATAGAAACCCTATACGCAAGCCTCGCAAACCTCCTCTAACCCCACGCCCCCACCCCCCACCACAAACGTTACAAAACACAAAACGATTTCGGTGACCGCCCATCGAACCGGTTATAGTCGGGGAGTTCGTTTCGAGTTTCGAAACGACAGGGGGTAGCGTCGTTGGACGAGAGACTGACGCTGGAAGAGGGCGAGTTCCTGGTCAGGCTGGCGAGGGAGGCCATAGAGCGGTACCTATCTTCGGGGGAGAGGATCTCCGTCGATCCCCCCACGCCCAGGCTGGCCGAGAAGAGGGGCGTGTTCGTGACTCTGAAGACGTACCCGGACGACGAACTGAGGGGTTGTATCGGGTTTCCCGAGCCCATCAAACCGTTGGTTGATGCGACGGTGGACGCGGCCATCAGCGCGGCCACGAACGATCCCAGGTTTCCTCCCATGAGGGATCCCTCGGAGCTGGAGCGGGTGAGGATCGAGGTGAGCGTTCTTACGCCCCCGAGGAAGCTGAACGTGAGCCATCCCAGGGAGTACCTCGAGGCGATAGAGATCGGAAGGCACGGGGTTATCATCAAGCGGGGTCTCAACTCCGGCCTGTTGCTTCCTCAGGTACCCGTGGAGGAGGGCTGGGATGTGATGGAGTTCCTCTCGCACGCGTGCCTGAAGGCGGGGCTGCCCCCGGACTGCTGGACGGATCCCTCGTGTGATGTGTACGTGTTCGAGGCACAGGTGTTCGAAGAGGTCGAACCGGGTGGTAGGGTCGTGGAGAAGGAGTTAGGGTAGGAGCAACGTCGTCCCGTCTATCCTCACGGCCTCGAACGCTTCGGCGTACTCGACCCCGAACTGCATCCCTCGGTACGCGGCCGTCTTGATGACGTCTTCGCGGCTGATGGCCCCTCTCCGAACCTGGGACTCGTGAGCCTCGACGGCCTTCAGTTTCTCCTCTATGGTTTCGGACACGTCGAAGAACACGGTGGGGCTGAACTCGGGCGTCGTGGAGGGGCCTTCCCCCGCCAGCACGGAGACACGGGGACGTTTGGATAGGGCGGATACGACTATCTTGTGGGTATTACGGTGGTCTTGATGGGTGTCCCTGAGCGTGTGCGTGAACACCAGGTCGGGACGGAGGTCCTCGACGACCTCCCTGATCGCGTCCACGGCCTCCGGTTCCACCCTGACTTTCCCATCCACCCTGTTCAGAAACATGACCTCGTCGACGCCGAGTATTTCGGCCCCTTCTCTGGCCTCTCTCTCCCTGATGTGGTGGTGGCCCGCCCTGTGTCCGCGGGTCATTATCACGGAGACAACCTCTGCGTCGTCGGAGAACAACGCCACGGTGCCTCCGCAGTGGACCTCCATGTCGTCCGGGTGTGCGAAGACGCAGAGTATCCTCATCGGGGCCGTCATCCCCTGTCGGTCTTGTACCACTCGGTACCTCTGGTCAGGAGCCAGACGACGCCGTTCACGGCCGCCATCTCGGACACGAACGTCCACGCGAAGGAGAGCGGTACCGAGGCCAAGGCCCACGCCTTTCCTCTTCTCCTGGCGGCGTGCCTCGCGGCGAGCACGGAGTAGATTAACCTACCGAAAAGACTGATGAGGATTACCCATGGTGAGAGTATCGGGGGCAGGATGTACGTCGTCAGTATCGACGCTAACATCGATCCTATTACGAACGTTGCGTAGGCGACGCCCGGAGGGTTCCTCGATCTCAAGGCTTCGAAGGCGGCCTGGTAGAAGCCGGCCCACCAGCGGGACTGCTGGAGGAAGTTGGTGGGCAGGTCGGGGGGATCCTCCATTATCACCTCGACGTCCTCCACGTACTCCACGTCCAGCTCCTTCCACTTCCTGGAGATCCCGAGCGTGACGTCCTCCGCCAGGTTCTCGGGGAGGCCTTCCTCGAACAGGAACTCGGCGTCGGCCAGGAGACCGGTGGTGAACACGGGCGCGGATCCCACCAGTTTTCCCCACACGGGGATGCCGTCGCATATCACATCGAATTGGAGGCCTACCAGAAAACCTACCGTGTTTTCACCCCTGTACGTTATACGACCGAACGCCAACTTCGAACCGGAACCCAACAGTCTCCTCAGGTGGTCCTCGGACCCGAGCTCGTCACCCGCGTCGATGAGGAGGACCTTTCCTTCCTTCACCCCGCACGACCTGATGGCGTTGTTGACGGTCTCTCCTTTGACCCTCCCGTCCGCGTACACCACTTCAACGTTCGGATCGTTTTCGAATTCCCTCTCGAACCTCCGTTGATCCTCCTTAGTCCCCGCCGCCAATATCACCCTATCGATGTCCACGCCCTCCTGGCGAAGGATCGAATTCAAGGGTTTTTTGACAGCGTCCAAGGGTTCGTTCTTCGCCGGGATCAAACACGTCACTTTCATCGGACACTACCCGGCCGGCCTCGGACTTGGACGCTAGTACTCCCTGCACATCTCGAGGAACTCGTCGAAGAGGAACTTGGTGTCCCACGGGCCGGGGTTTGCCTCCGGATGGAATTGCACCGAGAACGCCGGCACGTCCTTGTGGACGAGTCCTTCCACGGTACCGTCGTTGACGTTCACCCATCGGACCTCGAGCCCGGTCCCTTTCAGGGAATCGGGGTCCACGGCGAACCCGTGGTTCTGTGAGGTTATGTACACGCGTCCGGTTTTCAGGTCCTTGACGGGCTGGTTGGCGCCCCTGTGTCCGAACTTCAGTTTGTAGGTGTCGCCCCCGCACGCTAGGGCGAGGATCTGATTACCGAGGCAGATACCCATCAGCGGTACCTCTCCGAGGAGTTCTCCGACGGTCTCGATGGTCTCCCTCACCCGCTTCGGGTCGCCGGGGCCGTTGGAGACTAGAACCCCGTCCGGATCCATGTCCAAGATCTCGTCCGCCGGGGTGTTCCAGGGGACCAGGGTGACGCCGGCACCCCTGGTCGCGAGTTCCCTGGCTATGCTCATCTTCACCCCACAGTCTATCAGGATGACCTCGGGAGACCCCTCGGAGAATCTCTTCGGTTCATCGACGGAAACCTCGGGGACGAGGTCGAGCTCCGAAATGTGGGGTACGGATTCGACCTTTTCCAGGAGCTCCTCGTCCGAGGGTTTGTCGTCGGGCTCGTAAGGTACCAAGACGCCCCTCATCGCACCGAATCGTCTGATGCGTCGTGTGAGCATCCTGGTGTCCACTCCTTCCAGGCCCGGCACACCGTGTTCCTCCAGGAACTCGCTGAGGGTCATCTCCGCCTTGGGGTGGATCGGTCCTTCGTGCAGGTACCTTACGACGAACCCCTCCACCTTCACCCCGTCCGATTCGTTGGCATCGGGTAGGATGCCGTAGTTGCCTTGGGTCGGGAACGTCATCATCAGGATCTGTCCCTTGTAGGAGGGATCCGTGAGGGCCTCCTGGTAACCCGTGTGCGAGGTGTTGAACACCACCTCTCCCTTGGCCTCTCGAGGGTACCCGAAGAGGCGCCCGTGTACCACCGTACCGTCTTCCAACGCCAGGGCGGCCCGCAACGCTCAACCCTTCGGCCCACGGGCCGCGCCTCCTAAAAACGGTGCGGACCCTCACGCCTCCTCTTCGAGGTAGCCGGCACCGCTCACGCGTACGAACTCCTCGCAAACCTCCTCCGGATCACCGACCTTCAGGATCCTACCGTCGTCCATCAGGGCGACCCTGTGCGAGATCTCCTTGACGAAGGGAACGTTATGACTCACCAGGACCACGGTGATCCCCTTCTCCCTGACTATCCTCTTCAGGGCGTTCGCGACCCTCCTGAGGGTCACCGGGTCGAGATCCCCGAAAGGTTCGTCGAGGAGGAGTATCTCCGGGTTCGTGGCCAACTCGAGTGCTATAGCCACCCTCACCTTCTGACCGCCCGAAAGCTCACCGAACTTCATGTCGAGCACGTCCATAGGGAGTCCAAACTCGTCGAACACGGACTCCGCGAACTTTTCCACCTCGTCGGAGGGGAAACTCGGGAATAGCTCGTCCAGCACGGACGGATCCACGCCCAACTTGTCGAGCCTGGCCTCCGCCTCCTCCCTGGGTAGGTCCGTCAGGGAGTACAGCACGTCGAGAACCTTCTCCCCTATACCCAGCTCCTCCGCCCTACGTTTCGCCTCCTCGACGACCCTATGGCTCTTGACGCCCAGCCTCCCGGCCAGCAGGTCCCTGACGAGCGCGTGGTGGACGTAACCGAATTCTTGGTGGACTATCCCTATCCTCCTCCGGGCCTCCATCCTGGGGTATCCGGGTTCGGTCATGTCGATCCACTCGTCATCGACTCGTAACGCTATCCTACCGTCGTCCGGCACCTCCAGGCCCGCCATCATGCGAAGAAGCACGGTTTTACCGCACCCGCTGGGCCCGACGAGGGCCAAGATCTCCCCGCGTAGCACCTCGAGGTTCACGTCGCGGACGTGAAGCGTCTCACCGCACCTTATCAGGGCGTACCTCTTCCTGAGATCCTCGACCTTGAGGTGAGGGCCGCCGGAGGGTTCGGGGACGGGTTCCGGGGGTTCCATCCCCTTCTTCAACTCGTCTATCACGGTGGGAGGGTCCGCGTGGAGGACGTCCTTGCCCGACTCGATGAGCGTGGCGGTGTCGCACAGGTAGTTGACGACCTCCGGGAGGTGGGACACGAGCACGACTGTGATGCCCTTCTCCTCGTTCGCCGATTTGACGGCGTCGAGAAGCTGTTGTTTGGTGCCGGGACATGCCATCCCAGCGGGTTCGTCCAGGAGGAGCACTTCCGGTTCCTTGGCCAACTGTCTCGCGAGCAACAGGCGTTGTTTTTCGCCACCCGACAGGACGGGAGCGTAGTGATCGGCCTTGTGTTCCAAACCCACGATGCGCAGGTACTCGAGGGCTTCATCGTACAGTTCCTCGTACTCGGGGGAGTCCTCAGGGGGCAGCTCTTCAACACCGTGTCTTTTCCAGTAGAGCTTGCGCATCACGTTCTCCGCCGCGGTCTCCGGCCACAGCCCGAAGGCACGTTGGGGATGGATAGCCGTTATCCTACGGAGTTCGGATAGCTCCTCCGGGGACGAATCGGCTTTAACTTCCACTTCGCCCACCCGAACGACGCCTTCGTCGAAGGTTTCCGCGCCCCGTAGGATCCTGATGAGCGTACTCTTACCCGCGCCGCTTCTACCGAGGATCCCGTGGATAGTACCGGCTTCCACTTCCATCGAGAAACCGTCGAGGGCCTTTATCTTCCCGCGCGTTTCCGTGTCGTAGGTCTTGACGAGGTCCTCGACGACAACGTCGACTCCGCCCAAGCGATCACCCCGCGCCCGTGGCGGCGGTCTCCAAGCTATGGATCTTCCTGTTCAACCGTAACTAGCATAAACATACAGAGGATCTTCGCCATATTCGCACTTAGCTTCTTCTATTATTTCAACACTATAACCGACATTTAGTAACATTTTCTTAAGTCTTTTTAAATTACATTTTCTAACTTCAATTATCATATTTGGCTTAAATTTATTTATAGATTTTAATCCTCCTTTTATCACGTTTAACTCGGATCCCTCAACGTCTATTTTAATAAAGTCTATCCTATTAACCCCTATATTTTTCACTATATCATCCAAAGTATCAAACGTTACTTTTATACTTCCTTTACCATAATTTTCCACTATACTGTGCCTTAAATTGTTAACACCAATGTACAATTTTCCCTCAGTATTTTCATCAGATAATGCAATATTCATGGGAATAACCTTATCCTCTACCTTATTCAACTTTATGTTTTTAACCAGCATTTTAAAGTTACCAGGATGAGGCTCAATTGATATCACATTAGCCCCCATCTTAGCGATAGGTACGGTAAATTTTCCTATGTGGGATCCTACATCTACAAACACTCCTTCTTTTGGAACGTTAATATACTTCCAAGCCCATTTTTCCGTTTTTGGATGGATCATGTAATAGTCATCTATACCCCTTATCATGAATTTACATTTCACTCCACATATCGTAACTTCAACAGGTTCATCGTTGCCTTTGAATCGATGGACGGCGTACCCGAGCGCCGAAGGTAGGGATCGCATACCCTTCCTCAGGGCGCCTACCGGGTCCTCGAGCAGGACGCGGATCGACGACAAGGAAACAGCCCCCGGATAGGGAGGGACCCTCGGCCCCGGGTGGACTCCTCATCCTGGGGGTCGGCTCCGGAGTAGCTCCCCATCGGGCCCGGAGCCGGTTAAAACCCCGGGGGAACCTTTCGGAACGCGGGATGACGAATCGGCGACGAGCCGAGACCCGGGGGATGAGGAAACGCCCCCACTCCGGACCGAATTCCCCCTTGGGGGGTTCCCGTTGGCCAGAATCAAGAGGATCCTTCGGGTTCACGCCGCCGGCGATCGTGTCAGGAAGATCTCGAAAGCGATAGCCGAAGGCATGGAGATAAGCATACTAAACGCTGACGTTTCTCCCGACAGCCTCACGGCCGAGATAGCCGTCACGACCCAAGACCCCGATCACCTTAAGGATTTCGTTGAAACGTTGAAGGAATACGGGTTGGAGGTGAAGATAGTCGAGAAGACACTCACCAAAGACGACGACCTATGCCTTAGGTGCACGGCGTGCCGCGCGGTGTGTCCCGTGGACGCTATCGTGGTGACAGAAGACATGCTCGTCGAAGTCGACGACGAGAAATGCATAGCGTGCGCGTCCTGCGTCGAGGCGTGTCCCACAGGGGCTCTCCGCGTCGAGAGGGTCGAGGGGGACCCCACGTGACACGCCGTCGGTTTTGGATCCCCCATCCCGGTCATTTGGAGGGACTTCAACAGCTGTTAGCAGGCCTTGAGGACGTGCTGGACGAGGTTGAAGCCGTGTACACGGGGTCCTCCCCATCGCACGTGGGAACGGGTAGGCCTAACCTGAACGAGCCTGAGAGGGAGAACCTAGAGGAACAAGTCGAAACGGCCCACTCCCACGGGGTCATGTTCGACGTCGTGGTGAACACGACCTGCCCACTGGGAGGGAAACCCACCCGACGGGTTTTAGACGGGTTCCAGGGGTACCTGGAGCGGCTGGAGAAGATGGGCGTGGACGGTGTCATCGTGGCGGACCCGTGGTTGCTGCGCGTCGCCTCCGATGTGTTCGATAGGGTCGTGGTATCGTGCCTGGCGTTCGTGAACTCACCCGAAAAGGCGGAATTTTTCTCCGATCACGCGTCGGCGGTGACGCTCGACACGAACGTTAACAGAAATCTGGATGTCATCAAGGCTATATCCAAGGTAATAGATGTAAAATTAATAGTGAATGAAGGATGTTTGAAGGATTGCCCGTTCCGCCCGTTTCATTTCAACTTGTTTTCACACATGTATGGTCCCGATAGAACTACTCTGTATGATGATTATTATTATCGTAGATGCATGCTGGAAAGGGTTAAGAATCCTGAGTTGATTATTAAATCTCCATGGGTTAGACCTGAGGATTTACACTGGTATGATAAGTTAGTTTCAGGGTTTAAAATAGGTGGTAGATCCTACGAGATAGGGTGGATAATTAGGGCCGTATGCGCTTACGTTAGGGGTGAATATAGGAGTAATCTTTTGGACATACTAGACTGCCCAAGGGAACTTAGGGATCATTTCTACGTTGATAACAGAGGTCTCGAAGGTGCTATGGAACACTGGGCAAAACGCTGTACCGGGTTGTGTCACGAGTGCGGGTTCTGCAAAGATCTAGCCCGTAAGGTGGTAAGGGTGATCGAACCCGCGGGGGCATCCCCGGGTTGACGGTGACCGAGGGATGCGCCGAGGCCCTTAAGGCGATGCAGGAGGCGGTGGGAGAGGATGTCATGGTCACGGAGGTGGACGCGTTCGTCGCGAGGTGTGGGTGTTCGGGGCTCGTGTTCATGTTCAGGGGTCTCGAAACGGAGGACGTGAGTGATGAGCTGGTGAAGACCGCGTTGAAGGCCGCCGAATCCGTGGGGTTGAAACCGGACGTGGTTTACGTGAGAACGGTCCCCGGAACCGATGTCGTTATCGATGTAGGCGTCCGGGAGCTGTGCGAGAGGTGTTCGGAGGAGTTCTCGGGGGACAGGCCCAGACCGGATCTAAGGGTGGTGTGGAGGAGGGGATGAGGAAGTTCGAGGTCGTGCTCCACGTGAGCGCCGTGGGCGAGGTGTCCGAGGACGTGGATGGTATCGTCGTACCGTACGCCGAATTGGGCGTGGGTACGCTGGTCCCCAGGCTTCCGGACCCCGTCGAGGTGTCGGAGATAGCGGACGAGGCAAGGGAACACGGGTTGGAAGTCGAGGTGATGTTCGACGCGGTGTGTCTCGGGGGAGCCCCGCTGTCCACGGAGGGGGGTTACCTGGCGGAGCTCGATCTGATGCTAGAAGACATCGATCCCGACGGTGTGATCGTCGCGGACCCCTATCTGGTGGAGATACTTGGTGGACGCGGGCCTAGGGTGATCGTATCCCACACGGCCTGGGTGGACGTACCGGAGAAGGCCAAGTTCTTCGTCGAACTGGGGGCCGACGTGCTGACCTTGGATCCCTCCCTCAACGACGATCCCGACGCGGTGATCGGGATCAAATCCGCGGTTCCCGACGTCGACCTCCGTGCCGCCGTCGGAGCGTTGTCGTACTCGGACCCCGTGGTGTACTTCGAGAGGAACCTCGCCTCCCACTTGTCGATCGATGGACGGGTGCCCTCTCCCTACAGGGATGATCCGTACAGACCGATGGTTCGGTGTGAATCCTCGACTGAGCCGTCCGCCGAGGCCCCGTTCGACGAGGTCATCTACGTCGGCGTCGAAGGGCTTCCGTGATGTCACCTCTGGTTATTATCCCCACGAGTCTGTTGCCGTTTTCGACCACCGGGAGACAGGAGATGTTGTGCTCGTCCATCTTCTTGGCGGCCTCTTCGACGGAGGCCTCCGGTCCTATGGTTATCACGTCCCTGGTCATGACGTCGGAGAGTTCCTTCTTGCCCTCGGCTATAGCGGCCGCCATATCCCAAGACGTGACTATCCCCACCACCCTGCCTTCTTCGTCCACGACGGGGATGTGGTTCACCTCGGCGGTGATCATCCTCCTGGCGACATCTTCCAGATCTTCGTCCTCCGTCGCCGTTATCACGTCGCGGGTCATAACGTCCGCGACCCGCGGGAGGTGAGGGGGTCGCTCCGGCATCGGGGAGGGAGACACGTTCCGTGGTAACCGGGCCACGGGTTCGTTGGGGACGAACTCACCGTCCTCCACCAGTTCCTTCAACAGTTCGGCTATCTCGAGGGCCATCGCGTAGCTGGATAGGGATCCCGTTTTGACCTCTTTGCCTCGAATCTCCACCTTGCCCGACTTCAGTTCCTCGTACGTGACACGTTCGACGACGGGGCGATCCCGCCTGGGGAGGCCGTAGTCGATGACTGGGATCTCTATGTCGGCGTCCGAAACGCCCGCGTCCTTCGCCGCTTTGACGTCCACCACGGGTAGCGCGATCCCCACGCCCAGCGCCAGGCTCACGCCGTAACCCTCTATGACCACAGGCCTGAGGTACCTCGGATCCACTTCCTTCAGATCCGCCCGGATCATGAGGGTGGGCATTCCTCCGACGGGATCGTGCTGCGTACCCTCTCCGATAACGTAACCCTCGGCGCCCGCCACCCACACCCTCGTGCCGACGCCGATGAGCCTCATGTCGGGATCGTTGGCCAGGGGGTTGAGGCATCCGGCGCCGCAGTACATCACGTTCCCGTACTCCGGCAGTAACTTACCCATGTACGTGTAAAGGGTCTCCTCGGAGGAATTCGTGGCGGCCACGTACCGCCCGTAGCAGTTCCGGGGGTTCGTGAGGAACGCCTGGTTGAGGTCGTCTATCGTGATGACGGTCTCGACGGACTCGCGTGGGTAACAATCGGTCCCGGCACCTTCGGCCCTTAGTATCACCTCCTCCCCCGAGGCCAGCTCGTGGATGACGTGGGCACCGCCGTACTCTATGCCCCTATCCTCGCTCGGTTGTGTGGCCCCCAGGAACGCGTCCACGGCCGCAAGACCCGCGTAAGCTTCCACGTCGTTCAGCCAGACCCTCACCATCTTGATCGGTGGGTCGGAGTGACCGAAGTTCAAGAACACGCCCGACGAGCACATGGGCCCGAACGTCGCGCACGTCACCACGTCGACCTCTTTGGCCGCCCTCTCGGCCCCGATGTCCTCGACTATCTCGACCATCTCCTCCGCGGTCACCACGCACGCTTCTCCTCGCTCCACCTTCTCGGCGACATCGTCGACGGATCGTTTCAAAGCCCGGATCCCCTAAGGCCGCGTTTCAACAGCCCGAGTTCCTCTTCCAACACCAGTACCTTCCCCAAGCTGGCCCTTTTCACGGGTCTCCGAGGGGCTACGGGACACCCTGAGTGTTTCCTGCTGACGTCCAGGAAGCCGAGCCTCTCCGACAGCCTCTGCACCTCGTTCTTATCGAACCCGGCCAACGGCCTGTAAACGGGGTAGTCGGACGCCCTGTCGATGACCATCAGATTGTCGGGTATCTGACTGGCCACCTGGCCTATCACGTCCCCCGTCACCACGCCCACCGCCCCTACATCATCGCACAGGTTACACGCCCTCCTCAACATCTCCCTCTTACACAGAACGCACCTGTAGGCGGCGTCCTCACCCTCTAAGGAGGAGAGCACCTCCAACACGTCCTCGAAGTCCTCGATCACGAGGTCGAGATCCACCGGTAACCACTCCGAGAACCTCGAGGCTAGTCCCTCGACGACGTCCACGTCCGACCCGAACCGGCCCCGATCTAAATGCAACCACACGACCTCACAGCCCCTCCTGGCCACGTACCAGGAAGCCACGGGGCTGTCGATGCCACCCGAGACCAGGCACACGAGCGGTGACTCCACCCCGTAGGGCAAACCCCCGGGGCCTTTCCTCACCCATCCATCGAGATAGACGAAAGTGCCCTCCCTACGCATTTCGACGAACACCACCAGGTCCGGATCGTCCAGATCGACGCCCCAACCGATGCCCTCCAGGATCAAGGACCCCAACTCTCGATCCATGACCCGGGAGGACGGGGCTCCTTTCCAGGACCTCCTGGATCGCACCGCGAACGTGCGAACGCCCTTCAGACGTTCCAGCTCCTCCCTCACCGCCTCCCAGACGACCTCCGGATCGGGCTCGTCGACGGTCAGAACCCTGGTCCACTTCTCGACGCCGAACACCTTGGACAGACCATCCGGGTCGTCCGGGTCCCTCACCAACAGCCTCCCTTCCAGGCGCTCGACCTCGCCCCCGACCTGACGTTCGATGTTAGAGGCAAGCGAGCGCTCGAACCGCCTCCGGACCGAGCCCGACTTAACCGCTATCTCCCCGTACATCACCAGGTAGGCGTCGGACAACTCCCTACCCCCGAGGGGGATACCGAAGTGGTCCTAGAGTCCCTGTTGGGCGGCGGCTCCGCCGAGACCGCCGAGGTTACCGTGGAGAAGATCAGGGATCAAGTCGTGAAGATCGAGCAGGAGGGAGGATCCTCCTATTTCAAGCACGACTCGATCCTGGCCACGCGTGGCGACTTCGATCTCTCCGCGACCAAGCCCGTCAAACACTCGGGTGGTATCTTCGGTTTCATCGAGAAGCTCATCAAATCGAAGATCCTAGGGTTCGAGACCTACTTCGTCGAGGCGACGGGATCGGGCACCATCCTGGCCGGGGACGGAGGCCACCTCACGGTGATCGAGGTCCCCGAGGGAGAGGTGGTGACCGTCGATCAGTCCCACATCCTGTTCTGTAACACCCCGGTCGAGGTGACCGCGAACCTCGACGGTGCGATCCTCAGCACGGGCCTCATAGACGCCGAAGTGGAGGGACCGGCCGTCTTGGTCGTGACCTCCGAGTGTGACCCCGTTCCGATCACGGTGACGCCCGGGGAAACCGTGCACGTGGATCCCCAATGCGTGGTGGCTTGGAAGGGTGACCTCACCTTCATCCCTACGTGGAAAGGACACGCCCTCGACCTCCTCCTGGGCCGGACCCACGGCGAGGAGTTCATGCTGGAAGTCGAAGGAGAGGGTCAGGTTCTGGTCTCTCCCTACGACGAACGGCTCAGAAACCTCGAGAGGGCCGTAAGGCGCCTGCAGAACGAGCAGGGCGGAGGAGGTCCCGTGGTCTTCGACGACGAGGGCGACGCCGCCGACGACTTCGACGAAGGCGGTGGAGGCTTCCTGGACGGACTCTTCGACGATTTCATCGACGATGCGGACGACTTCTTCGATCTCTGAGCCCTTTCCCTCCCTCCGGTATAGTTACGAAATTCATAACGATTCGAGGTTGGGGCCGCGGCCGGGATTTGAACCCGGGGCCACCGGCTCCACAGGCCGGCGCTCTAACCAGGCTGAGCTGCCGCGGCTCCCCCCGTCCGAGGACCGGAAGCACCCAGTTAAAAAAGGTTGCCCTACTCGTACTTCGAAGCCTCGCACTCCTCCTCGTACGACGAGTAGAAGTACGGTGACACCGCCGCGAACTCCGCCGCGCACGTGTCCACGATCTTGAACGTCGCCTCCACACCCACCCCCAACCTGGCACGCCTCACCTCGTCCACGTCCACGTCCAACAACTCGGCCAACTGCTCGTCCGAGAACCCGGCCCTCTTCAACTCCTCCACGAACTCCACAGTACCCTCGTCCGCCTCACCCTCCCGTATCAACCTCAGCAACTCCGCCCTCCTCTCCACGACCTCCTCCTCCAACTCGATTATCCGCTTGATCTTGTCCACGAACCACGGGTCTATCCCCGACTCCTCCGCGACCTCCTCGACATCCATGATACCACGCTTCAAGGCCGCGTACACGTGGAACAACCTCCTATCGTTCGGCACACGAACACCCTCGACCACCGCCTCCTCCTCCATCTCCAACTCCTCGGGCGACGGACCCAGACCCGGCTCCCCGATCTCCAAGGCACGGATCGCCTTCTGCAACGCCTCCTCGAACGTCCTCCCTATCGCCATGACCTCCCCGACCGACTTCATCTCCGTCCCCAACGTCCTGTCCGCCTCCGGGAACTTATCGAACGGCCACCTGGGCACCTTCACGACCACGTAGTCGAGAGCCGGCTCGAACGCCGAGTAGGTCTCACCGGTGACCTTGTTCTCGATCTCGTCCAACCTCAACCCGATCGCTATCTTCGCCGCCACCCTCGCTATCGGGTAACCCGTAGCCTTCGACGCCAACGCCGAAGATCTACTCACCCTCGGGTTAACCTCGATAACACGATACTCACCGGTTTCCCTGTTCAAGGCGAACTGAATGTTACACCCACCCTCGACACCCAAGGCATCGATTATCTTCAGAGCCGCGCTCCTCAACGTCTGGTGCTCCCACTCCGTCAAAGTCAACGCCGGCGCCACCACCACAGACTCGCCCGTGTGAACCCCCATAGGATCCACGTTCTCCATGCTACACACCGTGATGCAATTACCCGCACCGTCCCGCATCACCTCGTACTCAATCTCCGCCCAGCCACCCACGTACTCCTCGATGAGCACCTGGCCCACCCGACTGTACTCCAAGCCCCTCTCCGCTATGTCACGCAACTCGTCCTCATCACCCGCTATACCACCACCGGTGCCACCCAACGTGTAAGCCGGCCTCACCACCACCGGATAACCCAACTCCTCGGCCACCTCCAACGCCTCCTCCACGGAGGAAACCGCCTCGCTCCTACACACCGGCTCCCCGATCCTCTCCATGAACTCCCTGAACTCGTCCCTGTCCTCCGCCCTCACTATCGTCTCGACCGGGGTCCCCAACACCTCGACCCCGTACTCGTCCAACACACCCATGTCCGCCAACTCGACCGCCAGGTTGAGCCCCGTCTGACCGCCCAGGGTGGGCAGGATACCGTCCGGGCGCTCCTCCTCCACTATCTCCGCCACTATCCGGGCGTCCAACGGCTCGATGTAGACCCTGTCCGCCATGTTAGGATCCGTCATTATCGTGGCGGGGTTACTGTTGACCAACACGACTTCAACTCCTTCCTCACGTAACGCCTTGCACGCCTGCGACCCCGAGTAATCGAACTCGGC
>JAADCQ010000083.1 GCA_013154335.1 Methanopyri archaeon | reverse complement strand
GAGCGTTACGATTGGGTGGGTGTCTTCCCGGTCGAAGTCGAGATGACGGACAGGGTGCAGGGGTTGAGTTACACGGTCGCGGAGGCCGAGGCGGACACGCCGGTCACCGTGGAGGGGGAGGTGTTCAAGGGGCACGAGTTCCACTACTCGAGGATAGTGGATCCGTCGCCCTTGAGGACCGTGTACAGGGTGTTGCGCGGTCAGGGGTTGGACGGTAGGGAGGGGTTCGTGCCGCCGGGCGCGGGTAACGTGCTCGGGACGTACGTTCACGTGCACGCGGCGTCCCATCCGGGGATGGCGGCCAACTTCACCCGTGCGGCGACCGAGGCCCGTTGACCGCCTACAAGACTTAAAGAACGATCCGGGCCGCGTCCGGGTGGAGGAAGCCGCGGTCCGCGGGGTGAAGGAGCGTGCCGGAGTTCAAAGTGGTGATAGCGGACCCTAAGAAGGCCCGTTCTTACCAGGTCGAGATCAAGGGAGAGAAGGCCGAGAGACTCCTGGGTAAGAAGATAGGTGACATCATCGACGGTGAGATAGTGGGACTGCCGGGCTACAAGCTGGAGATCAGGGGAGGGTCGGACAAGGACGGTTTCCCGATGAGGCCGGACATCCACGGTCCGGTCAGGGTCAGGGTGTTGCTGAGCGGTCCGCCCGGTTTCCACCCCAGGGAGAAGGGAGAGAGGAGGAGGAAGACCGTCCACGGTAACACGATCAGCGAGGATATAGTCCAGGTGAACACCAAGATCGTGGAGTACGGGGACAAGCCCGTGGAGGAACTCCTGTTCGAGGGAGGCGAGGGAGAGGAGGAGTGAAGTCCTCGCGGTCACCGTCTGGGGTTGAAGCGGCGTGCCGATAGACCTACGTCACGTGGAGGATCCCAGGTTCCAGCAGGCCGAGATGAACATCGGAATGGTGGGCCACGTGGATCACGGTAAGACGACGCTGACGCAGGCCCTGTCCGGCGTGTGGACGGACACGCACAGCGAGGAGACCAGGAGAGGGATATCCATCAGGCTGGGCTACGCGGACACCGTGTTCACGAGGTGTCCCGAGTGCGGTACGTACTCCGTGGAGGAGGAGTGCCCGGAGTGCGGCAAGGAGACGGAGTGGTTGAGGAGGGTTTCCTTCGTCGATTCGCCCGGGCACGAGACCCTGATGGCCACGATGTTGTCCGGAGCCGCGATAATGGACGCCGCGGTCCTGGTCATCGCGGCCAACGAGCCGTGTCCGCAGCCTCAGACCAGGGAGCACCTCATGGCGCTGGAGATAATCGGCGTGGACCAGGTCGTGGTGGCCCAGAACAAGATCGACCTCGTGACGCCCGAGGAGGCCAGGGAGAACTACGAGCAGATAGTGAGGTTCCTGGAGGAGGAAACGCACCTGGATCCGGACGAGGTGCCCATAATCCCGGTCTCCGCGCAGCACGGGGCCAACCTGGACGTGCTCGTCGAGGCCATGTACGAGACGTTCGAACCCCCCGAGCACGACCTCAACGCGCCCTTCCGGATGTACATCGCGAGGTCCTTCGACGTCAACAAGCCCGGTGCCAGGCCCGAGGAGCTCCAGGGTGGCGTCATCGGAGGCGCCATCGTGCAGGGTAAGGTGAAGATCGGCGACGAGATAGAGATCCGACCCGGCAGGCGGGTCGAGAGCTACGGTAGGGTGAAGTGGGAGCCCATCTACACGGAGGTCACGAGCCTCTATGCCAACGTCACCCCGGTGGAGGAGGCCAGGCCCGGGGGTCTAGTCGGCGTCGGTACGAAGCTGGACCCCGCCATGACCAAGGCGGACAGGCTGTCCGGTCAGGTGGCGGGCGAGCCCGACACGCTGCCCCCTGTGCGCCACGAGCTCCTGCTGGACGTGGAGCTGTTGGAGAGGGTCGTGGGAACCGAGGAGGAGAGGAAGGTGGAACCCATCCGAACGAACGAGGTCCTGATGTTGACCGTGGGAACGGCTACCACGGTGGGAGTGGTCACGAGCGCCAGGGGCGATGAGATAGAGATCAAGTTGAAGCAGCCCGTGTGCGCGGAGGAAGGGGACAGGGTCGCCATCAGCAGGAGGATACAGAGGTGGAGGCTCATCGGACACGGGGTGAT
Source organism: Methanopyri archaeon (assembly GCA_013154335.1). Lineage (GTDB taxonomy): Archaea > JAADCQ01 > Methanopyri > Methanopyrales > Methanopyraceae > Methanopyrus. The sequence goes on along the minus strand of JAADCQ010000083.1, from coordinate 42,479 downwards.
AAAGGGCTGAAGGAGAAGGCCCTCCCCCACGCCCTACTGGACGCCAACTTCCTCATGATCCCTCACCAGCACGGGGTGGACGTGTTCTCCGAGCTGGAACGGCTTCTCGGGTCCTACGTCCCCGTGACCGCCCCCCAGGTCGTCGAGGAACTCGAGCGCATAGCTTCCTCCGCCCGCGGTTCGGACAGGGTGGCGGCGAGGGTGGCGCTCTCCCTCCTGGACCTCAAGGACGTGGAGGTCGTCGAGGTCGAGGGGAGGGACGGGGACGAGGCCCTCCTCAACCTGGCCGAGCGGGTTCCCAACCCTTATCTGTGCACCCAGGACAAGGCGTTGAAACGCGCGGCCCTCGACGCCGGGATCCCCGTGATCACCATGCGTCAGACCACACACCTCACCGTGGTGGGTGAGAGGGGTTGAAGGAAGTCACCGCACCGTTGATCTCCGACGCCGCCGGGAAGAGGTACGGGCTCCCCGGGATACGGCACATCGCGGGTCCGACGCCCGTCGTGGGGAGGGCGCTGACCGTCAAGGTCGAGGGTAAGGACTGGGGCATCGTGGTGGAGGCCGTGGACGAGGCGGACGAAGGTGACGTCTTGGTCATCAAACCGGAGGACGGTATCAGGGCGTTCTGGGGAGGGCTCTCGTCGCTCTCCGCGGTCGAGAAGGGTCTGGCCGGGACCGTGGTGGACGGGTTGGTGAGGGACGTGGAGGACATCGAGGAGTTGAACTACCCCGTTTTCGCCCGAGGCACCACGTGTCAGGCGGGTTCCCACGCCTCGCGGGGCGAGATAGGCGTGGACGTGTACATCGGGGGCGTTCTCGTCCGTACCGGAGACGTTATAGTGGCCGATAAGAGCGGCGTTGTGGTCGTTCCCGGGGACGAGTGGGAGGACGTTCTAGAGGCCGCGAAGGAGATACACGAGTTGGAATCCAAGGTCGCGGCCGATGTCCGGGATGGAAAACCCTGGAGGGAGATCCTACGGCAGATCTGACCCGGGGGTTCGACCGGCTTGGTCGAGAACCTATGGAAGGACCTGGAGCCCGGTCCCAACCCGCCGGACGTCGTGTACGCCGTGATAGAGATACCGGCCGGGTGCAGGAACAAGTACGAGTACGACGAGGAGAAGGGTATCTTCAAGCTGGATAGGGTTCTCTACTCCCCGTTCCACTACCCGTACGATTACGGTTTCATCCCGAGGACGCTCTACGAGGACGGGGACCCCCTGGACATCATCGTCATCATGGAGGAACCGACGTTCCCGGGCTGCGTTATAGAGGCGAGACCCATCGGTCTCATGAGGATGACCGACCAGGGCGACCCGGACGACAAGGTGTTGGCCGTGCCCGTGGAGGACCCCAGGTACGAGGACGTCGAGGACATCGACGACGTGCCGAAGCATAGGCTGGACGAGATAGCCCACATGTTCTCCGAGTACAAGAGGCTGGAGGGTAAGGAGACGGAGGTACACGGTTGGGAGGGCGCCGACGCGGCCAAGCGCGCCATCGAGAAGTCCATCGAGATATACGAGCGCGAGCACGGGTGAAGGGGCCCGTGTACGAGTTCGTCGAACTGGAGACCACGGTCCGCATCCCCCCCACCCACTTCACGGGCGACGTCGAGGAGGCCGTCCTCAAGGCCCTCGAGAACGACGTCGAGGGTAGACTGTTCAAGGAGGACGAGGACGGCGAGCCGGTCGGGTTCGTGATCTTCGTGGACGAGGTGCTGGACGTCGAGGACGAGGGTATATTCCCGGGGGACGGGGCGGCCTACCACAACGTCAGGTTCAGGGCCCTGGTGTTCAGGCCCGTGGAGAAGGAGGTCGTCGTGGGAGAGGTGACGAGGGTCAAGGAGTTCGGTGCCTTCGTGAGGCTGGGGCCGCTGGACGGTCTCCTACACGTCTCCCAGATCGCGGACGAGTACATGAGGTACGACGCCTCGAGGGAGGTCCTGATAGGCGAGGAGACGGGCCGTGAGCTCAGGCGGGGGGACGTCGTCAAGGCCATGGTCGTTAGCGTGAGCCTCGACGAAGAACGCCCGAGGGACTCCAAGATAGCCCTATCCACCAAGAGGGAGGGACTGGGCAAGCCGGAGTGGTGGGAGTGATCGGGTCATGTCGTCCCTCAAGGCCTGCGTCAGGTGCGGTTACCTGGTGGACAAGGACACGGAGATATGCCCGGCGTGTCACTCGGACGAGTTCACGGAGGAGTGGAAGGGAATAGCCGTCGTGATAGACGTCAACTCGAAGGTCGCCGAGAGGCTGGGCGCCTCGCTACCCGGCAAGTACGCCCTGAGGATACTGGAGGAGTGAACGTGCTGAAGATGCCGGAGGAGCTGGCGCCGGAGCTGAGGAGGCCGTGGGGACGGGTCTACCCGTCCCCCTCGAAGGACACCCTACGCAGGGTGTCCCGGGTCGGCATCCTGGCCACCGTGGGCGACGCCACCACCATCTCCTTCCTACGGGCCGGCGTCAAGCCCGACGTCGCCGTGGTCGATGGGAGGATCGCCAGGTCCCACAGGGCCCCGGACGTCTCCCACGAGTTCACGGTGGAACTCCGGCTGGAGAACCCACCCGGCACGATAACCGAGGCGTCGGTAAGCGTGGTCAGGGAGGCTTTCCTCAACGCGTTGGACGGTGATAGGACGCTGATCCGCGTGCTGGGTGAGGAGGACCTCCTCACTCTCGTGGTCCTCATGGTGGCTCCCGAAAACTCGATAGTCGCGTACGGCCTTCCCGGCGAGGGAATGGTGATCCTCAGGGTCACCGAGGCGCTGAAAGATAGGGTCGAGGACGTGCTCAGGAGGTTCAGGGGGAGGTTGCCTTGGAGGTGGAGGTGATCGAGGAGACCGAGAACCCCCTCCTATACCGGACCGAGATCAAGTTCGTGGTGAGGCACGAGGACGGCGGGACGCCCACCCGGGCCGAGGTCCTGAAGAAGTTGGCCGCCGTGCTGGACGTGGACAAGGAGGTCCTCCTCCTGGACAGGATGGAATCGGAGTTCGGTAAGAGGGAGACCGTGGGTTACGCGAAGGTGTACGAGAGCGTCGAGAAACTCGAGGAGATAGAGCCGGAGCACAAGGTAGAGAGGCACCGGCGCGTCCTCGAGCAGATAGAGGAGAAGAAGGAAGAGGAGGGTTCCGAGGAGGAAGGCGAAGAAGGAGAGGGCGAAGGAGAGGGTGAGGAAGAGGGGGGTGAGTGAAGGTGGGTATCCCGAGGAGGGCCAGGCTGTACGAGGTCAAGGACGGTAAGGTGGAGAGGAAGAACCCGTTCTGTCCACGCTGCGGCCCGGGCGTGTTCATGGCCGATCACGGTAACAGGTACGCCTGCGGTAAGTGCGGTTACACCGAGTTCAAGAGCCAGCCCGAGTCCAAGAAGGGATGATAGGGCGTGCACCCCGGTCTCAAGGAGGTGATCGCCCGGGGACGCGTCCTGGCCAGGGGTGCGGAATCCATCGTCGTCCTCCACGAGTGGTTCGGGCTCGACGCCGTCTACAAGATCAGACTACCCCGGGAGTACCGGCACCCGGATCTCGACTCCAGGTTGAGGAGGAACAGGACCAGGCGCGAGGCCCGGACCCTCGTCCGTTTGGCGGACGCCGGCCTCCCCGTTCCAACGCTCTACGAGGCCGACGTCGAGGAGTGTCTCGTGGTCACCGAGTACGTCCCCGGGCCCTCCCTCAGGGATGCCCTGGAGGAGGGTGAGGCGGGTCCGGAGCACGTCGAGGAGCTGGGGAGGATCGCCGCGTCCCTGCACGGTATGGGGATCGTCCACAACGACTTGACCACATCGAACGTGATAGTCGCCGACGACGGGCCCGTCCTGATAGATCTCGGTATGAGCTTCGATTCCGGGGACCCTAAGGACCACGCCATCGACCTCCGCGTGTTCGAGAGATGCCTGGAGAGTTCCCACCCTTCCCTGTCGGACGAGCTCTGGCGGGCTTTCCTGAGGGGGTACGAGGAAGAAGCGGGGGAGAAGAGGACCGAAACCGTGCTACGGGAGTTGGAAAGGATAAAATCGCAAGTCAGGTACGTGTGAGGGGATCATCCCGTCCCAAGCCTCGATACCCTGTTCCTGACGAGTCTGATCTCGCCGCGTTCCTCGAGTTTCTTCAACGCCAGGTACGTGACGTCGTACGGCACTTTGAAGTGCGAGTACATGAACTCGTAGACCTCGTCCTCGGGCACGTCGCCCCTGCCTTCCAGCCACACGAGGAGGGCTCCCAGGACCTCGGGGAGTTTGTCCGGGACGTGCATGAGTTCCCCCTCGTACTCCTCGACCTCCTCGGATTCCAGGACCTTCTCGACGGACTCCTCGAACCCCTCCGACGAGTAACCGGCCCACCTCAGCACCATGACCAGATCCTTCCAGTCGACCGTGACCCTTTCCCTGACCACCTCCCTGATCACGTCCGGGGTGACCTTCTTCTCACCGTCGAGGAGCGGTTCCACCTCGCTCAACTCCGGCCACTCCGGGACGTGCCCGAGTTCCCGCTCCATGAACACCTCGGTCGTCCCGTCCACGTCCAAGGGATCCTCGGAGACCTCGAACGTGAGCGCCGACCAGGAGGTGACGCTCATCGGTACCCCGTAGGACTCGCAGAACGTGGACAGCGCCAGCATCTCGTCGTCGAGATCCTTGGGGAGCACGACCAGCGCGTAGGCCCCTAGGGCCTCGGCCCCGCGCACGATCTCGGAGATACCGTCTTCCCACTCCCCGTACGCCGAGATCCCGCGCAGGTCCTTCTTGCCCGAAACGCACCTGACTCCCAGACACACGTCGTCGCACCACGCCAGGAAGTCCAGGTCGTAGCCATCGTCCACTTCCTCCACGTGGAGTCCCAACCCCTCCAACACCCGGGCGCAGTCCCGGGCGAAACGCTCCACATCGATCTTCATCCCGGACACCCTCCCCGGGATAGGGGGATGGAAGACGTGATTTGTATCGGCATCGAATCCACGGCCGAGAAGCTCGGCGTCGGGATAGTAACCGGGGACGGGGAAGTTCTGGCCAACGAGAAGGCCCAGTACGTGCCCCCACCCGGCTCCGGCATACACCCATCGGAGGCCGCCGAACACCACGCCAGGGAGATACCCGATCTCGTGGACAGGGCCCTCGAGAAGGCCGGCGTCGAACCCGATGAACTCGACCTCGTGGCGTACTCGAAGGGACCTGGCCTCGGACCGTGCCTCAGGGTGGGGGCCACGGCGGCGAGGACCATATCCCTCGCCCTACGCATCCCCCTCGCGCCCGTGAACCACTGCGTGGCGCACGTCGAGATAGGGCTACTCTCGGCCGAGCGCGAAGGCCTCGATTTCGGTTACCCCACTACTTTATACGTTTCCGGAGGGAACACCCAGGTCATCGCCCTCAAGGAAGGTAGGTACCGCGTGTTCGGGGAGACCCTCGACCTCCCGATCGGCAACATGCTCGACACGTTCGCCAGGAAAGTAGGACTCCCCCACCCGGGAGGCCCGGAGATAGAGAAACTCGCCCGTGAGGCCGACGAACCCACCGAACTCCCCTACACGGTGCACGGGACCGACGTGTCCTTCTCCGGCCTCCTCACGGCGGCCCTCAGGGCGTACGAGGAGGGCGAACCCCTGGAGAACGTCTGCGCCGGTATACAGGAGACGGCCTTCGCCATGCTCACGGAGATAACGGAGAGGGCCGCCGCCCAACTCAACTCGGACGGGGTACTACTCACCGGGGGCGTGGCCGCCAACAGGAGGCTCTCCGAGATGATCCACACAATGGCGGAGGAACGGGGCGTGGAGGCGCACACCGTTCCACCCGACCTCGCCGGCGATAACGGCGCCATGATAGCGTGGACGGGCATCCTCGTGCACGAACACGGGCTCAGCATACGACCGGAGGACGTGCCCAAAGAAGCCACCGTCGAGCAGAAGTACAGGATAGACGAGGCACCCGTTCCGTGGAGGGGGTGACGACCTCGCCCGAGGAAACCCCCACCGTGAGACTCAAGGGAACGGACAGGTGCGTCGTTTGGGTCGTCTACTTCGATGCGGACAGGTCCAGATCCGAGGGAAGGGCCGTCCCCAAACACCTGGCCGTGAGGAACCCCAGGTTGATAGACGTGAAGAGGGCGGCGGAGGAGCTGGGACTGAACCCCGAGGTTCAACGCGACAAGGCCTACCCCAAGAGGTGGTGGGAGGACAAGGGCAGGCTGATAGTCGACAAGATAGACGGGTCCAAGCGCAAGACCATCCTCGCCATAGCCGAGAAACTCAAGGAGATGAAGGGAGAATGAAGGGACGCGTCCTGGCCGTAAGGGCCCCGGGCAGGGACGAGACCACGGTGAAGGCCTTCGGAAGGGTGGGACTGAACGCCGACGTCGTCCATCCCGTACGCCTCGAACCTATCGAGGACAGGCCCGAGGTCACCGAGTCGTTGCTCCGGACCTTCGACGTCGTTGCCTTCACGGGACCCAGGACCGTGGACATGCTAAAACCACGGGAGGTGCGGGCCATAGCACGATCCGACGTCAAGGTGGCCGCCGTGGGGCCCACCACGGCCAAGGCGCTCGAGAAGGCCGGGGTGAACGTCGACGTGATCCCCGAGAGGTACACCACCCGAGCCCTGGCCGAGCGTCTCCGGGATGAGGGCGAGGTTCTGGCCCTCAGGTGCGCGGCCCGGACGTCGGACATGAGGGAGGTACTCGGTGACTCCCTCGTCGAGATACCCGTGTACGACATAGTTGAGGAGGACGTCAACGTCGACCCGTCGGTGTACGACGTTGTGTGCTTCTTCAGCTCCAAGACCGCCGAGGCGTTCCTAAAGAACGTCGACGTGAGGGATCTACCGGAACCTGCGGTCTCGATAGGGCCGGTCACCACCCGGGTTCTGGAAAGGGCGGGGTTGGAGGTTCTCGAGGCCCCTACCAGCGATCTGGACGGTGTCGTGGAAGCCACGCTCAGGGCGCTTCGACGCCGAAGACCTCCCTGAGTACCTGCTCGTGCGTCATGTTCACGCCTATGAGGAACCCGGCCCTGTCCAGCTCCCGGATTATCCTGTCCTTGTCCTCCATCCTCCTTACGGTTATCTTGTGCGAGTGAACGTCGTCCGAGAGCTCGTGGAGTCTCTCCAGGGCTCTCCTCGAGGCGGACCTACGGTGGAGCCTCATCCTCCGCCTGATGTCCTCCTCGGTCTCTATCCAAAGCTCCTTGACGACGGGTTCCGGCAGGTCCGGCACGTGGTACCTGACGTCGACGATTATGCCGCCGTTCGAGACTATGATGTGGAACTCGTCGTAAGTGTCCTCGAGGGGGTGTTTGACGGTCACCGTGAACGACATCCTATCCAGGATCCTGCACACCACGGACTGGCCCGCCGACGAGTACACGTTGATGACTTCATCCGCCCCGGCTTTCCTCAGCGTCCTTTCACCCGTCGACGTGTAGGCGGTGGCGAGGATCATGGCGTCCTCGTTCATGTCCCTGGCCAGTATGCACGAAAACACGTTAGTTTCCTCGGAGTTCGTAGCCACCACGACCACCTGAGCCCTTTCGACCCCGGCCTTCTCGAGCGTCTTCTCCTCGGTCACGTCCCCCTGGACGGCTATGAAACCCCTCTCGAGGGCCTCCCTGCACTTCCTCTCGTCCTTGTCGACCACGACGACATCGTAACCGTGTTCCCTGAGTTCCTCGGCCACGGAGCCCCCTTTCTTGCCGAACCCGAGAACCACCACGTGGTCCTTCATCCTGTCGATCCTGGCCAGGGCGTCACTCTCCTTGAGCCTCAACAGTACGTCTCCCCGGGTTAGGGCCGAGAAGACCCGGGTGATCACGTGGACCAGGGCCCCGAGGCCGGAGATGATCAGGCCGACGGCCAGGAGTTTGCCGCCCTCGGTCGAGGGGGGTTGGGCGCACCCCACCCCCGTGAGGATCATCACCGTGGTGTAGAGGGAGTCCACGAGGTCCCTGCCCTCGAGGATGTGGAACCCCAGGGTCCCGGCGGAGAGCACCATGGCGATGTAGTAGACCATGAACTTGACCACGGACACGTCGAAGTACCTTCTGACCCAGGCCACGAAGTACCTCAGGGCCCTGAACCTTACCCTCAGCATCTTCCCCTGCTACCCGCGATCCTCATAGCACGAAGTACTGTCTGGCCCCGCACTCGGGACATCTGGGGCCGGGCTCTAGGTTGATCCGGAGGACCGTGAAGCCCCTCCTCTCCACGAGCAGCGCGCCGCAGTTCGGGCAGTACGTGTTCTCGTACTTATGGCCCGGCACGTTGCCCACGTACACGTAGTACAGACCCTCGTCGTAGCCTATCCTCACGAACCTCTCGACGGTCTCCACGGGGGTGGGGGGCACGTCCAGCATCTTGTAATCGGGGTGGAACCTGCTCACGTGCCAGGGGGTCTCGGGTCCCAACTCGTCCCTTATCCAGGCGGCTATCTCCCTGGCCTCCTCCTCGGAGTCGTTGTGTCCCGGGATCACGAGCGTGGTTACCTCGACGTGGACACCGTTCGACTTCCACGTTTTCAGCGTCCTGAGGACGGGTTCCAAGGACCCACCGCAGACCTCCCTGTAGAACCTCTCCGTGAAGGCCTTCAGGTCCACGTTGGCGGCCTCCAGGTAGCGGGAGAGGAAAGCCGCCGTCTCCTCCCTCATGAAGCCGTTGGTCACGTAGACTGTACCCAAGCCTTCCCTTTTACACAGCTCGAACGTGTCCACCGTGTACTCCAGGTTGATAACGGGCTCGTTGTACGTGAAGGAGACGCTGTCGCACCCCGTGGCCCTCGCGCGCTTCACGATGGTCTCGGGGGGCAGGTCTTCCAACGGTACCTCTTCGGGGGAGGCCTGACTGATCTGCCAGTTCTGACAGTGGAGACACCTCAGGTTGCATCCCACGGTTCCTATCGAGTACGTCCTGGACCCGGGCTTGTAGTGGAACAAGGGCTTCTTCTCGACCGGATCGGGCACGGCGCCCGATGACTTACCGTACGTGAGTAGGACCAACTCCCCGCCCCTGTTCTCCCGGACCCTGCAGAACCCGCGCTGTCCCTCCGGGATCCTGCACTCCCTGGGGCAGACCAGGCATCTCACCGTCCCGTTCTCGGGTTCCCAGAACCTCACGTTCCTCACCCCGGACCGGAACCCTTACGGTCGTGCGGTCGCGCACACGGACGGGGAGTGCATCCGGCTTGAAGGTAGCGATAACGGGCACGCCCGGCGTCGGGAAGACCACGGTCTGTAGGGTGCTGGCGGAACGCGGCTTCGACGTGGTGCACTTGAACGAGGTCGCTAGGGAACTGGACGCGATAATCGAGGAGGACGAGGTCCGTAGGGCGAAGGTCGTCGACCTTTACGCTCTCAGAAGGTACGTGGAGGAGTGGGAACCCGAGTCCGAGCCCGCGTTCGTGGAGTCGCATTATTCCCACCTGATGCCCGTGGACGCCGTGGTCGTGATCAGGCTGCACCCGGCCGAGCTCGAGCGGAGGCTGAAGGAGAGGGGTTACCCGCCGGAGAAGATAGCCGAGAACCTGGAGGCGGAGTTCGTGGGCGTGTGCTTCGGGGAGGCCGTGAACGTGAGGACCGGGGGTTGCGGGATGGTCAGGCCCGAGGCGGCGAGGGTTTACCAGATCGATGCGACGGGTCTCACCAAGGCTGAGTTGGCCGACAGGGTGCTGGAGGTGCTCGAGGAGGGGAAGGGCGATAGGGTGGATTGGCTCGGGGACGAGGAGGCGAGGAAGGTCGTCGAGTCCTACCTCGAGCATAGGTCCTGAGGGGAGTTCCTGCCTTGCCCGGGGGCCCCTCCTTTAGGCCCCTGAGGGAGGACGATAAGCTCCGTCATCCGGCGGTGGTCGAGGAGCACGTGCGGATAATCGGTGACAACCTGGCGGACGTGACGGCCGAGATCGGGGCGTACGCCGTCATAGGGCCGTCCGTGGTGATAAGGAGGAAGGCGGCCGTCTACGGGTTCTGTAGGGTGTTCGACTCGGACGTGGGTGAAAGGGCGAGCATCTCGCCCTTCTGCGTCGTTAGAGCCGACGTGGGTAACGACGCGTTCATCGGGGACGGGTCGATCATCGGTTTCGACGGCGATAGGGCCGAACTGGGCTACGACTGCTTCTTGGGTATGAGGACGGTGGTGCCGGGGGGCGTGAAGGTCGGCGAGGGGGCCGTGGTCGGGGCCGGTTCCAGGGTGGAGGACGACGTCGACGATTACACCGTGGTCACGGGCGACCCGGCCGAGTACGCCGGGGACGTGGCCAGGTTCAGCGGGCACGCGTTCGTGGGCGGCGAGGAGACCGAGGTCAGGGTCAGGTTAGCCACCAGGGGATACGATACGGGATGGGAGCACGTGGCCTCCGTGGAGTCCGTGGGCGTCAACCTGGCCCTGGTCACGTGGGATCGCTCCCTAAGGGACGAGGTGCTGGCGGGTCTGGGTCGTTGGAAGGGTGAGGTGGAACACGGTAGGTTCTCCTTCGGGAACGTGAGCCTCTACGGGATCGCTGCGTCCTCGAGGAAGCCTCCCGTCAAGGCCGTCGACAGGGTCAGGGGGGTCATAACGGAGAACCACGAGCGCATCCTGTGCTGCATCCTGGACTGCCCCTCGAGGTACGGAAGGGACGTGGTGGTGAGGAGCGGGAGGCTGTGCGACGAGCCCGTCACCGGGCCCCTAAGGGCGAGGGGTTCCAGGTACTACAGGACCGAGGACGGTAGGAGCTTCCACCCCATCTGAGGGGGTCCGATTTAAGTCGGCGTCCGGGGTTCGTGGGGGGTGGTCTCACGTGACGCTCAAAGTAGGTATCCTCGCGGTCCAGGGGGACGTCGAGGAGCACGAGGGAGCCGTGGAGGCCGCGGGCGAGGAGCTCGGTGTCGAGGTGGACACGGTTTGGGTGAGGTATCCGGAGGACGTGGAAGGTCTCGACGCCCTCATCGTGCCGGGTGGCGAGAGCACGACGATAGGTAGGATCATGGAGAGGCACGACCTGGTGGACCCCGTCGTCGAGGAGATCGAGTCGGGGCTCCCGGTCATGGGGACCTGCGCGGGTCTCGTCCTGCTCGCCAAGGAGGTGGTCCCCCAGGCCCATCCCGGTAGGGAGGTGGAGATCGAACAGCCGTGCTTGGGCGTGCTCGACGTCAGGGTCGTGAGGAACGCCTTCGGTCGGCAGCGTGAGTCGTTCGAGGTGGACCTCGAGGTGGAGGGGATGGACGAGCCCTTCACCGCCGTGTTCATCAGGGCCCCCGGCGTGGAGAAGGTGCTGTCCGACGACGTGGACGTGTTGGCCGAGTTCGGTGACTACATAGTGGCGGTGGAGCAGGGGAACGTGCTGGCCACGGCCTTTCACCCCGAGCTCGCCGACGATCCCAGGTTCCACGTCAAGCTCCTCGAAAAGGCGCTGTAGGCGGTGTTGACCATGGCCTGCGGTATCGCCGGTGTAGTTCTCCCCGAGACGGGCCCCGTCGGGCAGTACCTGACCGAGATGCTCGACGCCCTCCAGCACAGGGGTCCTGACTCGGCCGGTTACGCCCTGTACAGGGGCACGTCCGATCCAGTCCTCATACTCGAGCTCCCGAGGAACACGGACGAGCTTTCGGAGATGGGGAGCGTGGAGGAGGCGCTCCCGGAGGGCGGTCGTGTCAGCGACATAGAGCTGATAGCCGAGGACGAGCTCACGCGGGTTTACAGGGTCCATATCGAGGGCGTCGAGGACGGAGTCGAGGGCCAGATGGAGTTGGCCGCCGTCGTGGAGACCCTGGAGGACGAGTTCGGTATCACGGTGCTGAGCGCGGGTCACGGGTTCGAGATACTGAAGGACGTGGGCACGGCCGAGGAGGTCTCGTCCCAGTACGGGGTCTCCGCCCTCGAGGGGACGCACGGCATAGGACACGTTAGGTTCTCCACGGAATCCGAGGTTGACAGGTACCACGCGCACCCGTTCCAGAGCTACATGATACCCAACATGGCCGTCGTTCACAACGGTCAGATCACCAACTATTATTCGATCAGAGAAATATTAGAGATAAAAGGTTACAAATTCAAAACCAACAACGATTCCGAATGTATAATAGTCTACATCGCCGACAAGCTGATGGAGGGGTACGAGCTCGAGGAGGCCCTCGAGGAGGCCATCAGGGACCTGGACGGCCCGTTCTGCTTCATAGTGAGCACGCCCGAGGGGATAGGAGTGGTCAGAGACCCCCTCGGTCTCAGGCCCGGCGTGATAGGGTACGGGAAGGACGATACCATAGTCGTGGCCTCGGAGGAGGTGGCCATCAGGAGGGTCCTCGGGGACGAGATAGAAGGACTGACCCAGATCAGGCCCGGGGAGTACGAGGTGTTCACGGGGTGAGGACCTTGGCGGACGAGCTCGTCATAGACTGCAGGGGCAAGGAACCTAGGGACATCAACAGCGCCCTGAAGACGCACGCACCGGAGTACGATAGGATCGTTCTGAAGAACCCGGACGCGAAGCACTACATAGCCGCGGGCCTGACCGAGAAAGTCGAAGTGATCATCGAAGGTAGCGTCGGTTACTTCGTCGGTACCATGATCCACGGTCCAAGGATAATCGTGAAGGGTAACGCCGGCTGGTACCCGGGGGACAACGTGACCGCCGGGGAGGTCATAATCGAGAACCACGCGGGAGACGGCGTGGGCCAAGGGATGTACGGCGGTACCGTGGTCGTGAAGGGCAACGCGGGATCCAGGGTCGGTCAGATCATGAAGAACGGCACCGTCATCATCGGAGGCGACGTGGAGATAATGACCGGGATGTACATGATGGGGGGCACCATAATCGTCCTCGGGGACGCGGGCACGTACACGGGCGAAAGCATGCTCCGCGGCGAGATATACGTGCTCGGCGAGGTGGAAGGCCTCGGCAAGAACGCGAAGACGGTAGAACCGACCGATGAGGACATCGACAGGGTCTGGGAGACGATCTCGGGCTACGGGCTCGACGTCACGCGCGATGATCTGAGGTCACTCACCAAGATAGTGCCCGAGTCCAAGAGACCGTTCTACGGAGGATCGGACATGGAGGAGGGGTGACGCGTGACAACCGTCGTCACCTTGACCTCGGGCGGTATGGACTCGGCCACGGCCGCCGCTTGGGCCGAGAAGGAGCTGAACCCGGACAGGCACGTGTGCCTCTTCGTCGATTACGGTCAGAGGAACGCCCCGCACGAGAGGAGGGCCGCCGAGGCCGTGGCCGACGAACTCGGGGCCGAGTTCAAGGTCGTGGGCGTGTACTGGCCCCGCCTCCTGTTCCCGTACAACCCCCTCTTCTCCGGCGGACTACCCAGGGAGGAGGGAACCGAGGAACTCTCGGCCAACTGGCTACCGGCCAGGAACTGGAACCTGATAGGCGTGGCCGCCGCCCTCTGCGACGACATGTTCCTCAAGGGCGAGGACGACGACTTCCACATCGTCTGGGGGATCAACGCGGAGGAAGCCGAGAGGTTCCCCGATAACACGAGGGAGTTCGCCGAGGCCGTCGCGGAGGCCCTAAAGGTCGGGACACCCTCGAAGCCGGAACTTCACAGCCCGCTAGCGGACCTGGACAAACCGGGGATAGTGAAGCTAGCGGACAGGTTGAACGCCCCGCTGCACCTGACCGTGAGCTGCTACAACCCCGAGTGGGAGGACGACGTCCCCGTTCACTGCGGCCGCTGCGAGGCCTGTTTCCACAGGAAGCGCGCGTTCCAAGAGGCGGGGATCGAGGATCCCACCCGGTATCGTGAGTGAGGTGGAGACGCTGGCGGTGGCGGCCCTCATCGCGGCTTCTCCCGTAGGACACGCCGCCGCCGTCGCCTACGGGATAGTCCACGGGGCCCCACCTGTACCCCTGATACTCGTCACCGGGGTGGCCGGGTACCTACCCGTGGAGCTGGCCAGGCCCTTGGACGCGCTCCTAGGGCCCTGGTTGAGAAGGCTCGTCAGAGGACTCCACGGCAGGGAGGAAGAACGGGCCAGGAGGTGCGTGGTCAGGTACGGCACGACCCTGGGTATCTTCCTGATCACCGTGTTCTTCGGGACGTACGTGACCATGGCCGTGATGCTTCTGCTCGGGGCCACGGGTGACCGGAAAGCGCACCTATCGGCGCTGGCCGGGTCCCTGACGCTTTCGGCGCTGTCCTGGGCCACGGGGCACACCGTGGTGAGCACCCTCAAAACGATCTGGGGGAAACCCGTACCGTGAGGCGGCGACCTACCATAATAGTCGACAGGCACGCCAGGAACGCGATAAGACGCGGCGCACTCTCCGTGTACGCCCCCGCGGTCAGGAGGGTCAGGGGGACGTTCTCCCCGGGCGACGTGGTCGACGTCAGGACGGGGTCCGGAGAACTCCTAGGGGTCGCGTTCGCGCAGGCATCCTCGGCGGACGTCAGGAGGGGAAGGGCCCCCGGTATAGTCGCTAGGATCTTCGCCCCGGACCTAGCCCCGGACGAGGAGCCCGAGGACGTCGTGATGGAGAGGATCCGGGAGTGCCACGAGTACAGGATACGGCTCGGGATACCGAAGGTGAGGAATCACTACAGGGTCGTGTTCTCGGAGGCCGACCGTCTACCGGGTCTCATCGTGGACAAGTACGACGACATCGCCGTGTTCCAAACCACGTGCCCCGCCATGGAGAGGATCGTCCTGGAGAACGCGGAGGAACTCCTGGACGTGTTGGACGTCGACACGTTGTACGAGAAAAACGATTCGAGGAAGAGGAAACAACTGGGTCTCCCGGAGAGAAGGAGGGTCGTGGCCGGGGAGGAGAAGACCAGGACGGTCGTAGAGGAGGGACCGGCCTCCTTCCACGTGGACGTTGAAAGCGGGCAGAAGACGGGGTTCTACATCGATCAAGTGGACAACAGGCTGAGGCTCCACGACCTGGGCGATATCGTGGAGGGGGCGCGCGTCCTGGACGTGTTCACGTACACGGGGACGTTCGCCGTCCACGCGGCCCTGGCCGGCGCCGAGGAGGTGATAGGGGTGGACAAGTTCGACAGGGTCGTGGAGGCCGCCTACGCCAACGCGGATCTCAACGACGTGAGGGATGTTACGAAGTTCGTCGTGGCGGACGCGTTCGCTTACATGGAGAAGTTGGCGGAAAGGGGCGAGGAATTCGACGTGGTGATCTTGGACCCTCCCGCCTTCATAACGTCGAAAGAAGCGAAGGAGCGGGGCAAACGGGCCTATTACGATGTGAACAGAAAGGCGTTACGGTTGGTGGCGGACGGCGGCCTGTTGATAACGTGTTCCTGCAGCCACTTTCTGAACGCGGAGGAGTTGATGGGGCTCGTTTCGGACGCGGCGGCCAGGGAAGGTAAGGGACTGAAGATGTTGGGACCGCCCGGGGGTCAACCGGCGTGTCATCCCATCGACCCGGGCAACCCGGACACGAGATACCTGGACGTGTTGTTCGTGACGGTGCACGAGGCGGTTACTCACGCTTGAGCTCCTTCTTCACCTCGATGTAGTCCCTTCTGAGCTCCCTGACGACGTCGGCGGGCCTTAGACCGACCAGTCTCAGGCCCACGTACACGATCAGGCCCAGCACTGCCAGCCCGACCGCTAGCTTGAGTAGGAAGACCACCGGCCACAGGAACATCCCCATTCCCATGCCCATTCCCATCGCGGGTCCTCCCATCATGGGGCACGGGCACGGGTGGAACGGCATCATCGTGTTTTGCACCCCCTATCTACGTTTTAGCTTGAGTTCGATCCTCGGCATACGCATCACGGTCCGGAATCGTATATTTCCTTTGCCCGACCGTAGGTTCCTTCAAACCGTTTCCGGATCGGGGGATATCGATTCCCGAAGGCGAACTCGTTATCGTGGGGGCGCTTCAAGGGGTTCGAGGGGGACCCGTTGGCGACCGACGAGTTACTGATAGCCGCGTTGGCCGCCTTGGAGGACGCATCCTGGGAGGTGATGGGGAAGGCGAGGAACGCGTTCATCCGCGTGTTTTCCAGGAAGCTGGCCGACGAGTTGTCCGAGTTGGGTTACGAGGACCCGGACGAGCAACTCTCCCTGGTCTTCGAGGACTACACGGTCCGGGAAGAGGGCGACAGGGTGATCGTGGAGGTAGAGGGGTGTCCCTTCTGCGTCGTGGAGGAACTGGCCGAGAGGGATGACCCTATCGACACGCACTGCGTGGTCAGCGGTTGGCTAGAGGCCCTGTTCGGCGGTGTCGTCGTTGGTTTCGAGAGGAAGGAGAAGTGTCACTGCGTTCTGGAGATAGAACGTCGATCCGATTAATAATACCCTATGACCGGGTGGGTCGGGGGGTGACGAGAGTGTGAAGGGGCCTCCCCTCGCCGTGGTGCTGTTGGTGCTGGCGATGCCCTCCGCGGTGACGGCGAGTACGATCATGCCGATAGTTGGATGCGTTGAAAACGCCACGGGCAGCACCCCGATGCAGCAGCTATCGTCGATGAAGGTGGAGATCATGGCCGAAACCTTACCCTGGGACCCCGACGTCTACGCCGAGGTGGAAGGACGGAACGCTTACTACCTGGTGGCCGTACCGGGGGACGACGTCAACGAGACGACGCTCAAGGTTCAACCGCTGCTGATACCGATACCCAAGGATTGCGCCGAGATATCGACGACGTCGACGGGTCAGGTACTCAAGGTGATCACGGCGAACCTCGAGGTTCCCGGTTACTGCCTAACCCCAGGCGCCCCGGTGCCTGGGAACGGTACGTACCTGTACCTGGTGACGTGGAACGACCTGGAGTCCAAGGAGGCGTTGCTGGTCAAACCCGACTGCGTGGAGACCGTGATGGAAACGGGTAACGTGAGCTCCGACTGGGTCGTGGCCACGCACCTGTCTAAGGATTGGATCGAGGACGCCGTGAAAGTGGTGGATTCCAACCCGGCGGCGGTAACGTCCTTCGATGCCAACGTTCAGCTGGAGCTGGCCAAGGATCTCGGGGAGTACGCCACATCGACCACGACATCGAGTTCCTCGGGGACGTTGTCGCTGGCGGGCCTTATCCAGGGGTTGGTCCCTCTGGTGACGTTGGCCGCGCTGGCCGCCGAGGTTCTGGCGTTCTTGACGCATCCACCGTCGCATCCCACGCCGAAACCGGAGGTCTCCGAGATAATCATCGAGGAGATAAGGTATTACCACCCGGAGGAGAGCGCCACGACGTCTGCTACGGTATCGGGTGCGACCACCAAACCGACGGGGAAGAAGGAAGGGACGAAGGCCACGAAGTCGAGGAAGGCGTCCTCCGCGAAGTCCGCGCCCGGTACGACGCGGGGTGGGTCGCCCACGGGACGGACATCGGTCCGGGTGCCTTCGGCGGTCGAGACGACGCCGACCGCGATGGTGACAGGGGAACGGGTTGTACGGGGGATCACGGGGAACCCGGGAGGGACCATGAACCGTGTGGGGATTCCCGCGAGGGTCCCTGTTGGCGTTACGACCGCGGTCGAGATGGGTTGTCCCGCGGGGAAGCCGGTGATCGCGACGGGTCGGTACCGGGGTCGGGGGATCGTCGGGGGCTACCCCGGGGGCGGTCTTACGGCCGGGAGTTACGTCACGGGGGTCCCGACGGTCGCGGTGATCGCGGCCTTGATCTGCGCCGTGCTCGGTGGGTTCTTGGTGTGGTGGGGGCGGCGGTGACGCGCCGCCGTCCCCTAACCGTACACGAGTTCTTCGAGGGTCATCTCGAGGGCGGGTGTCAGTTCGGCTTCCAGCTTCTCGTGTCCTTCGACGTGTTCGTTTATATCCTTGGCGAGACCGTACATGGCGTAGGCGAGGAACGCCCCGCACGTCGCCACGGATGCGGCTATCCCGATCGGTAGTTTCACGGTGTCGGGTATCTTGATGGTGTTGGCGACGAAGGGCGGCTTGTACGGGTTCATCCCGGCCATCTTGGCCGCTTCCTCGAGGAGTCTGCGCTCGCGTCTGGCGTGCTCCCGTAGCGTCGAGTGTATGGAGAGTGCTAGGTAGCCTATGGAGGCGAGGGATACGATCGGCCCCACGTATGGCAGCACGACGAGGGCCCCGGATATCGTGGGGTGGAGGGTGGCGTTGAGCCCTGTTCTGACGGATCGAAGTCGTTCCAGCATCCTTTCCAGCCTCGAGACGTCGTACCCCAGGACGGCTAGGGTGTTGACGAGGTCCTCCGCGTAAGCGGTGGCCCGTTCGGAGTGGGCGTCCACGACCCTTATGGTCCTCCCGAGCGCGTCCCAGGAGACGATTATGCACCCGGTGATCATCATGAGTGTGGCCATGACCACGGGGAGGAACGTGACGGAGGGTGGTCCCAGGACGCCCAGCGCTCCGAGCCCCGTCATCACGAGTAGGGCGCCCGGGAACACGGGAGTGATGGCTATGTAAACGGGAACTGTTTCGTCTTTAGCGCCTCTGACCACGCTGTCCGTCTGGAGGGCGGATAGGACGGAAAGCGGGTCCAAGGTTCCCCCTTCCACCTTCGGGGGTTTCCGGGGTTAATTAACGGTCCGGCGGGGGCGTTACCCTTTGGATATCACCACGGTGCAGGTCTCCTCGCCAACCTCCCTGTCCTCGACCTTGCCGCCGAACACCGCCTCGAGGAACGCCATGTTGGTGCAGTAGTCCTTCTCCTCCGCGACCTCCTTGAAGGTCCTGCACGGGCACCTGACCTCCACGATCACCTTGTCGTCCTCCTCGTTGACTTCGAAGTTCTCCTCCCCGTACACGGCCGCCAGCTTCTCCTCGGGCGTCTCGTACCCCAACTCCTCGAGGTACTCGGAGAGTTTGGTCGCGAACGTCTTCAGGAACTTCTCCCTGGCGGGTTGCTCCCACGAGGCGTCCTCCAGGGCCACTATCGCCGCGGCCAGCTCCTCCACCTTGGGCAAGGGCCTCACCCCGGCCCCCTCCCGACCCGTGGTATACCTATGTGACGCCCGCTTCACCGGGTGAGTACCCGGCGGGCCTCCTCGGGGTCCAGACCTTTGATGAGGACGGTCTTGTCCCTCGAGGTCTCGCCCGAGACCAGTTCGACGTCGGTCCCGGTTAGCTTCTTTAGGAAACGTATGAGTTCCCTGTTTGCGCGCCCTCCCCTCGGGGGTTCGGAGACGTTCACCTCGAGCGCGCCTCTCCACTCGTCCACGCCTTTGATCTCGGTTCTAGGGGCTCCGGGGTTGACCCTCAGCCTGACGAGGGTTCCTTCGGGGTGTTCCTCGAAAGGGTCCTTCAAGCGGGTTCCCCGCTCGCGTTATAGCGGGAAGAAGATGTGGGGTTGGGAGGCGGATGAAGAGGTCCGCCGCTGGTGACCTCCGTGGGATGATCGGACGACGTACCGCGGCGGCGGATATCACTCGGGTGGTATCTCCATGAGTCTCTCCCTGGCCTTCTCCGGACCCAGCTTCTTGACCGTCCTGTTGTACGCGTAGTAGAAGATGAACGGGCCCGGTACCATCAGCGCGACCCACCAGTAGAAGCTCTGTGGGTCGGTGATGGCTATCTCGCCGAGGAAGAGGAGGCTCAGCACGGTTCCGATGGCACCGAACCAGTTGGTGAGTTTCTTGGACTTGTCACCGAGCGGTGCCTTCTCGTAGATCTCCGGTCTGACGAACTTCCAGCACAGCGCCGTCATGCAGATGAACAGGTACGTGAACAGTAGGGCCACCGTGGTTATGTCCACGGCCGCTAGGAACTGACCGACGGCCCACGTGAGTATCAGCGCCAGTATCATCAGGAAGGTCAGGGCGGCCCACGGGGTCCTGAACTTCTTGTGCACCTTGGCGAGGGCCTTGGGGATCATGCCGTCGTGGGCCCAGGCGAAGGTCATCCTGCTCGTGGATAGGAACATGGGTGGTAGGTCGCTGAGTAGTGCTATGGCGGCCACGAAGGCCACGTACCCGGCTATGGCTTCGCCTACGCTCGGGGAGAGTGTCTTGAACACGGGGGCCATGGCCTGTGGGACTGTGAAGTTCGTGCCGGCGGCCTTGGCGAGCTTGGCCTTTGCGTATATCCACTGCCAGGGTACGGCGTGGTACACGGCGGCCGAGTACAGGAGGTAGTAGCCCGTGATCACGCCTAGGGCTATGAGCATGTACCTGAAGACCCTGTGGGGTTTCTTGACCTCTCCCGCGGCCTGGGTGCCCGTTTCGAAGCCCACGTACGCGAACACGAGGGTCGCCGCGGCCGAGAATATGGCGGCCGCCGATCCCACGCCCTTCGGTAGCCCACCGGCCTGTGCCACGAGCTTGTTGATCGTGGCCCATCCTCCTATGGCCTTGATGACCTCGGAGGGGCTGGCCGCGAGACCGTAGCCGACGACCAGGAAGAAGCCCGTCAACAGGATGATGAACATCGCGTCCACGACGGCTTCGTATATCTTGATGCCAAGGATGTTAACGAGCCACGTGAAGATTATGATCAAGGATGCCACTTCCAGCGTATGGGAGTTCAGCCATTTGGCGGCGCCCGCGGCCCCCCAGAACTTGCACATGGCCGCGAGGAGGGCGACGTCTCCTATGGCGATGGCCACGAAGGCGCCGACCTCGCCCACGAACCTGCTCCAGGAGCTGAAGAACGCCAGGAACGGGTCGAACAGCCTGCTCACGTAGGTGTAGTGTCCGCCGGCCCTGGGTACGGCGGTGCTGAGGGCTCCGGCCACGAATCCGGCTATCAGGCTCGGTATCGCGGCTATGACGAACGCTATCGGTACGTAATCCGCGACTCCCGGGGCTTTGACCTGGATCATGCACGTTAGTACGTTGATTCCTCCTCCGATCACCGTGCAGCACACTGTCGATACGAAACCGAGGGCCGTCAGTTCTCGCTTCAGTCCGTGGCCCGACCTTTCCTTCTCCTCGGCCACGACGACATCCCCCTACGTCGTAGGTATCGGTGATTTCAAGCCGGTCGCGGGTCACCGGGGCGCTTATTTGACCGTTGCGATATCACCGAAGGGTTGTAAGGTGGGACCCGTGTTTTCCGTTACTTAACCTCGACCTTGGGTCTGAGGGTTCCCCTGCTTTTCAGCAGCTCGTACGCCCTTCTGACGGCGCGGCGTATTTTCTCCCTATGGCCGAGCCCGCCGAGCGCTTGGGCGGCCTTCCTGATGCTACCGGCCTCCAGCAGGAGCTCGAGCATCTCCCTGTCCCTGGGATCCAGGGGGATGTCCTCCTTGAGGGCTAGTTCGGCTATTTCGAGGGGGTCGTGACCCTCGTACGGGAGGTGTTCGGATAGGATGGGTTCTTCGAAGCGTTCCACCCAGTCGAACCTGATGATCGTGACGAGGTCGTCCTCGGTCAGGTTCGGGTAGTGGCGTTTGAGGGCCTTCACCAGGGCTTCTTTGTTCGGGAAGCCGTCGTCCTTGGCGTCGCGGTCGGTGAGGTCCTTCACGCGTTTGGTTTCGACGTCGGTTATGCGGACCTTCCCGTACACGTACCCTCCGCAGTGGAGGTAGACGACTTTGCCGGGTCTGGCCCCGGGGACGCGTCCCACGCGGATGGTGGCTCGTTTCTCGCCGCGGAGGAGTTTGTCCTTGTACTCCCCGCTGAGCTCCAGGTGCTTGGAGATGCCGGCGGCCATGAGGGAGGGGGATCCCCTTTCACCTGGGCGGCGGTCCCTCGAAGTCCTCGACGTCGTACTCGAACTCCTCGTCCTCCTCGAGCCTCCCTAGCTTCTTGAGCAGTTCCCTGGCGAGGAGCCAGTACACTAGGGCTAGGGCCCTTCTACCCTTGTTGTTCGTGGGTATGGCCAGGTCGATGTTTCCGGTGAAGTTGTCCGTGTCGCACAGGGCTACTATCGGGATGCCGACGCTCTGGGCCTCGACCAGGGCTTGGAAGTCGGCCCTCGGGTCGGTCAGGACTATCACCTCGGGTTCCAGGTAGCCGTCGTACTCGGGGTTCGTGAGGGTGCCGGGGACGAATCTACCCGGTATGGCGATGGCGCCGGTGGCTTCCGCGAACTTAGTGATGGGTCTCTGGCCGTAGTACCTCCTGGAGACGAGGAGGATCTCCTCGGTGTTGTACATGGAGAGGAAGTTGGCGGCTATCCTTATCCTCTCGTCCGTCTTGCGCACGTCTATCACGTGTAGGCCGTCCGGTCTGGTCCTGTAGATGAAGGGTTCCATGTCCTTGGTCTTCTGTTGGGTGCCTATGTGGACGCCGGCGGCCAGGTACTCGTTGAGGGGGACGAGTAGGTCGTCGCCGGATTCCTCGGCCAAGCGATCACCCCCGGGTGTTGTGATGTATGGAAACGGGGCGCGGGGATGGGAAAAAGAATTGATTTACATCTTTACATCCTAACCTCTATGGCGCCGTTGGGGCAGGCCTGCTCGCAGAGGCCGCAGCCGGTGCAGTCGTCTGGGTTGGCGACGACGGGCTTGTCGTCCTCCTCGTCCAGGACGTTCATGGGGCAGGCCTCTATGCACTCGCCGCAGGCGGATACCCCGTCGCAGGCGTCGTAGTCGATGACGACCTCGGGCAAGGCGCTCCCCCCTACCTCTTCACGACGACCGGGATGCGCCCCTCCAGGTACTCCCTTTTAGCAATTTCCAAGGGGTCGTCGTCCTCGGAGACCTCCACGAGGACGGGGGAACCCATGGCTATCTGGAGGGCCCTCGCCCCCAGGATCCTGGTTATCTCGAACCTCGTGAGGGACACGCGGGTCACCCCCTTCCCGGCCTGGGAATCGGTGTTCACGTGGTGTGAAGTTGTCGGTACGGTGTTCACGGGGGTCAAATTTAAGGGACCTCTCCCGTCGCGCGCCGGAGCGGGGGTTCCGGCGCGACGATGAGGGAGCCCGATCCCGTGGCCCTCTTGAAGGATTTGATATCGGTCAGGAGCCCCACCGGGGAGGAGGACGAGGTAAGGGCGATGATCGAGGAGTTCCTCCGTGACCACGGCGTCCCTTACGAGGTGGACGACTTCGGGAACGTACTCGCCGGGACCCGGGGAGGGCTCCTCCTCAACGCTCACATGGACACCGTGCCCGGCGGCGAGGGGTGGAGGATCACCGAGCCCTACGACCCTAGGATCGTCTCGGGGCGCGTTTACGGTAGGGGCGCGGCGGATTGTAAGGGGGGTCTGGCGGCGGCCCTGGTGGCCGTGGTCCGTGCTCACGAGGAAGGTATCCCGCTGTCTCTACTGGCCACGGTGGGGGAGGAGTCGCCGCGCGAGGAGGACAACGGCACCCTTCACGCGTGCAGGGAGGGTCTCGATGCCGCCGCAGCCGTGGTCTGCGAGCCCACGGACGGTCACGTCAACGTGGGGGATCGCGGGAGGGTCACCCTAGAGGTCAGGATAACGGGTGAGAGCGCCCACGCGTCCAAGCCTCAGGAGGGGAGGAACCCGATAGAGGCGGCGGCCGACGCCGTCGAGGCCATCAGTTCGATGGACACCGAGCGTCTCGAGGTCCCCGGTGTGGGGGAGGTGAAGTCCGACGTCACCGTGACGGGTATCGAGGCGGGTGGCCCCTCCAACGTGATCCCGCACGAGTGCACGCTCACCGTGGATTACAGGACGGTGCCTGGGGAGACGCCCGAGGACGTCAGGAAAGCGGTGGAGAAGGAGGTCGTGAAGTCGGTGGACGGTGAGTACGATGTGGAGGTCAGGGTGAAGTCCGCGTCGAGGGCCACGGTGGTGGACACGGACTCGTTCATCGTGAAGGCGGCGAGGAGGGCGGCGAGGGCGGCGGGTCTGCCGGGCGGGTTGAGGTTCAAGATGGGGCACTGTGACATAGATTACCTGGTGCACGAGGCGGGTCTGGACGCGGTCATACTGGGTCCGAAGGGTGGGAACATCCACGGGCCGGACGAGTGGGTATCTGTGGAATCGGTTCGGAGGTGCGCGGAAGCCTACCTGAAGTGCGCGAAGATCATGTTTCCGACTCCGGTTTCAACAGGTCGATGACCAGTTCCTCGAACTCCTCCCTCATCTTCACGGGGTCGGCCGCCGGGTAGCCGAGTTCGTCCTCTATCCTTTCGCAGACCTTCCTCACTTCTTCCTCGTCGTACCCCTTGCCGTTGACGCTCACGAACTGGACCCTGGCGCCGGTTAGGGTTTGAGCGACCTCGATGGCTTCCCTCAGCTCGTCCAGGGTGTCGGGTCTGGTGGCCGCGACGAGTAGATCCGGGGCGCAGCCCGTCAGTATGGTTATGGAGCAGACGCAGCCTCCCCTCCCGGTGCCCACTTCCAACGGGTCCGCGGTGACCCCGGTCTGGGATCCAACGAGTATCACGTCGGGTTCTTTCTCCTCGTCCACGTACTTGACGGCGCCCAGGATGGTCGGGGCCGCGTGGGCCAGCGGGATCACCTGGGGTATCACCATGGCGTCGAGTCCCACGAGCATGCTGCTGGGTTCGGTGCCGACGGTCCCTACCTTGACGCCCTCGTCCTCCAGGATCTCACGTATCGTGTTGAGGGTGGTGAACTTCCCGGTCCTTCGGGCCGCCCCGATCACGGCCACCACGTCCGCGTTCACGCCCTCCTCCCTCGCTTTCACCCCGTAGGGCATCATCTTCAGGTGGAGTTCGGGGTCGCTGGCGTCGAAGTACCGGAGGCCCCGCTTCGCGGCCTCGAGCCTCTTGCTCTCGTCTTCGCGGAACATGTGGAGGCGTCCCATGTTGTACACGTTAACGCCCTCGAGGATGGCGGTGTCGATGACCCTGCTCCAGACCTCGTAGTGAACGTCCCTGTCGAACACCTCCTTGGTCCACACGAGCCATTCGGCGTCCTCCAGGACCTCGGGGAGGTCGTCCACGTGTCGGATCTCCAGGTCCGGTACGTCCCCTTCGACGAGTTCAGCGGTGCTGCGCCCGACCTTGTCCTCCCTGTAATCGCAGACGCCCACGACCTCGACGTCGGAGAACATGAGGATACCGGCGGTGACCTTCGTGAAGGGAACCAGGACCACCTTGTCTACCTCGGGGTGCTCCGTGAACGCCACCCGTTCAACCCCCGTCCAGTAGGTCCACCCTCCCGAGCCTCTTGCTCATGTACTTATCCTTCCGCATGTTAAGCACGTACACGGTACCCACCGTCGGCTCTATCCCGACCTTCTTCTGGAACTCGGTCCTCCTCTGGAACGTGCCCGTGGATATTATCGTGCAGCCTCCCTTCTCGCCCGTGGACGCTATGTGCGTGTGGCCGACGGCCAGGACGTGGGGCTTCCTCTCTATCACGAGCCTGTCCCTCTCGTCCGGCGCTATGGGCACCGATCCGCCGTACTTGGGCGCCAGGTGGCACGCCTCGATGCACATGCCGGCGGCTTCCCTCACGCCCCGAGGGTCGTGTTCTAGGTCCGGCCTGTCGACTATGATGTCGTCGAAGGATTGACCGTGGTACAGGAGGACCTCGACGCCCTCCTTCCCGTGGAGCCTGACGGTCGAGGGGTTGGACGTGAGGTGGACGTCGAGTTCCCGAAGGGGCGCGGCCGGGTCGGACTCGGAGAGCGGGGGTTGGGGGAGGGCCTGTCTTATCGCGTCGTGGTTCCCCGGTATCACCACTATCTCGACCCAGTCCGGCATCATCTCGAGCAGCTTGGCGAACTTCTCGTACTGGGCGTCGATGTCCGGGATGTCGAGTTCCTCGCGCTGTCCGGGGTATATGCCCACCCCGTCCACCACGTCGCCTGTGATGAGCACGTACTTCACGCGGCCGAGGGGATCGTCCGGGTCGTAGAGCCTCTCTATGAGCCTGTGGAAGAGGTCCTCCTCGAACTTGTTCGAGCCCACGTGGACGTCGCCCAGGAACAGGGCCGCGACGTCGTCCTCCACGGCCGGGGGTCTCTTCTCCGGGAGGCCCTCACCCGGGAGTCTCACCTCGCCGCTCCTGTCGTTCACGAAAACGACGCGGTCGGAACCCTTGCAGAACCCGCGGATGCCGAGTACGATGCCCGGGAAGGCGATCTTCCTGAGCTTCTTGTATATCCCCTCGCCCCTCCTCTTGGACACGATGACCTTCAGCATCCCGGTCTCGTCCTCGACGTTGAGTACCATGGATCTCTCAGTCTCCCTCACGTCCGTGACGAGGGCGGCGAAAGAGACGACACCGGGTTCCTTTGAGGTCCGCGAGATGACGTCGGCTATGTTATCGCACCAGTCGTCCATCCTCCCCTTGAGTTTCTTCCTCAGCCTGTTCAGCCTGTCCACGAACAGGCTCACGAACTCCTCCACGTCGCCCCTGGAGGAGGGTTTCTCGACGTTCTCCAGCACCTCGACCTCGGAGTCGTACTCGGCGGCCGGGGGCCTCTCGGTCGGGGGTTCGACCCTGACCTCGGGTTCCTCTTCCTCCCGCGTCTCCACTTCCGGTTCGGTTCCCGTTTCCTCGCCCTCTCTTACCAGCTCGTACGGGCTCCCGTCGACGACGAACTCGGGATCGAGCTCGCCCCGTAGTACTTCCTCGGTGATCACGGGTAGGTCCATGGAAGCGAGGTCGTCCGCGGCCTCCTCGACCTCCTCCAGCCTGTCCAAGAGCTCGGGGGATACGAGGAGGCCGTACCTTTCCATGAGCTCCTGTACTTTCTCGGCGACGTCCGACCTGTCGTTGTTCACGTTTCACGCGCCCCGTAGCGTTTAGAACGTCGGACGGGGGTACCCGGTCGAAGACGGACTCAAGGGGGAGGTGGGCGGGCAGATGGCGAAGCCCGCGCTGATGGCGGCCAGGATCGCGATAGCGGTTATGGTGTTCTTCCTGTCCTCGGCGGCGGGTTTCCTGTTCTCGATGGCGGTGACGGGTAAATCGCCCGTGGATCCGCAGGTGCTGTCCAAGATGGCGACGGACTTCGTTCAGGGTAATTTCGAGGACTTCAACAAGGAGGCGTTGATAGCGTATAATCAGTTCATGTATAGGTTCAACAACGGGATGAAATTATTGATGGAGTACGTTGGTATAAGAATACAGCAGGAGAAGGTAAAGCTTGAAAGAAAGATACTGTTTAAGTACCAGGTTAAAGTGTATAACAAGGATGAACTCAAGAGGAAGCTCATTAAGTTGACTCACCTTGATGACGTGGCCGTCGGTAGCAAGGTGATGAAGGTGTACGCGGATAAGCCGCCGGCGAAAGGAGTCGTGACGAATCTGTTGATAAAGACGGTCGGGTACGTGCAGAAGGTCAAGATACACGGTGAGACGGTGATCATATACTCAACGCCTTACTACATAGAGGCTCAGGCCAAGGGAGTTTATATCAGGGATGATTATGTGCAAGTTTACGTGGATACTATAAAGCTGATAAAAGTGAAGAAGAAGTGATGTTCGATGAAGGTGCCGGAGGATTCCGTGGCGGGCATGAGGAGGGCCGTCGCCGAGGTGTGTAGGGAGGTGTTCGATAGGGGTTTGGCGCTGTCTGGATCGGGCAACGTGAGCGTTCGGTGTGGGGATCTGGTGGCCCTCTCCCCGTCGGGTTTCAGGCTCTGTGACGTGAGGCCCAGGCACGTGACGGTGGTCACGGTGGACGGGGATAGGGTCGTGGGGGCCTTCGAGCCCACGTCCGAGTCGCCGATGCACCTGGCGGTGTACGGTAAGGTCGGTGAGGGGGCCATCGTTCACGCTCACTCGCCCTACGCCACGGCGCTCGCCCACACGGACGAGCCTTTCCCTACGACGGCGGAGTTGGAGAGGTGGGTGGGGAGGGTGGAAGAAGTCGGGTTCCTGGAGCCGGGGAGCGAGGAGCTGGCCAGGGAGGTGGCGAGGGTCGCGAGGGTGCCGTGCGCCGTGATCCTGAGGGGTCACGGGACCTTGGGCGTGGGGAGGGATCTTCGGGAGGCGTTGAAGATCGTGGAGGCTTTGGAGGAGGCGGCGAGGGTAGCGGCGCTCAGACCTCGTCCCTGACCTGTTCGAGGGCGGCTATCACCTGGAGGAGGACGGGTCTCGCGTACTCGGGAGTGTTCTGATCGTTCACAACCTCTTCGAGCGTCGAGATGGCGGTGCTCGCCCTGACGCCCGGGGACTGCCCCTCGTCTTCCAATATCTCGATGGCCTTCTTGGCGGCCCTCCTGACGTTCCTCGGGATCTGATCGTCCTGGATGATCCTCTCGTCCAAGAGCTGTCTGCACTGCTCGAAGATCTGTGAATAATCAGTCATAACCCGGGCACACCCCCGGGGACGGGTTTTTGGGGTCCGCCCGGCCCGAGGTTTGAAAAACCTTTTTCGAGGGAACCCCACCGCCGGGGGATGCTCGATTTGCGGGCCACCACCACCGCGGGTAGGGACGTTACGGACCTCCTGATGGAGATCTACGGTCTCACAGAGAGGCAGGCGACCGTCGCCATGATGAGATCCCGTGGCATGTCCTACAGGGAGATAGCCGAGGAGCTGGGCATAACCGTCTCGGGCGTCCGTAACCACCTGGAGCAGGCCAGGATGAAGATGAAGGTGGACAACGACTTCCAGATCGCCAGGATAATCGGACGCCTTGAGGCCGCCATGGGCCCGTCCCTCGTGATAGCCATAGTGCCGGTGGACAAGTCGGAGCAGGTGATAGACAGGCTCATCCAGGAGGGCGAGGGCGTCACCGAGATGACGGGTAGGGGCGGTTACACGGGCGAGGAGCAATCGGTCCTGTTCATCATAACGGAGGACGAGGATAAGGTCAGGGAGATAATCAAGGAGGAGGTCGGACGGGAGGTCCCGATGTTCGTCATGCGCAACCCTACGGCCGTGCCTTAAGGGGGAAGATCGGTCCCTCATGAAGGGTAGGAAGCCCAAGGACGCCGATTTCAGGCGGATGACGGAGCTCCTGACCTCCGGGTACAAGATGCTGCGGTTCCACTGCCCGGAGTGCATGTTCCCCCTCTTTCAATCCCCGGACGGCACCATAACCTGCCCCGGGTGTGGCGCGGTCTTCGAGGAGGACGAGGAAGGCATCAAGATGGTGGAGCCCCCGACCGAGACCGTGGAGGTTAGGGAGGTCCGCGAGGAACCGAGGGAGGAGCGTGAGGAACCGAGGGAGACCGAGGTTGATGAGGGTGGGGACACGGGAGAGGTACCCGGGCTCGAGGACCTCGAGACGGCCCTCCTGAGGTTCGCCCTGAAGAGGTTGGAGAGGGCGGAGAACGCCGACCACGAGGAAGCCGCTAGGGAGCTCGAGCTCGTGGAGCGGGCGGTGAGAGCCCTCGCCGAACTCAGACGGACCTGACGTCGTCTTCGTGGGGGTAACGAACGGGGGCCTGGCCGGGGACGCCCTGGCCGCGGGCCTCCGACCGGCTTCGGTCCAGTTCTACGACCCGGAGGACCAACCCGGTGTGACCGTGACTTACATCCTCGAAAGGCCCGGTACCTACATCCCCAGGTTCAGACCCCCACCCCCTCGGTGGATCGAAGAGGCCCTCTCCGAGTTGGGACCCGAGATCGTGGTGCCGACGGCCGAGTTCGCCCACGGGCCGGCCGATTCCTCGGGTCTCGAGGTGGCCGGTAACGATCCCGGGACCGTGGAAGAGGTCTCGGACAAGTTGAGGCTCTACGAGCGCCTCTCCGACCGCGTCGAGATGCCAGAAACCTCGGAGGACCCCGACGACGTGCGCTCGAGGCCCGTCGTCGTGAAACCGAGGAGGGGATCGGCGGGGCTGGGCGTCAGGGTCGTGGAGGAGCCCGAGCCCTTGGGGGAGGGGTGGATCTATCAGGAGTACGTCGACGGCGTTCACCTCAGCCTCACGTTCGTGTCCGACGGTTCCGAGCAGGTTCCCCTGTCGATCAACGGTCAACTCGTGGACCTGGAGAGACCCGGTTACTCCTACGTCGGGAACTCCGTGCCCGCCCCGGAGCACCTGAACCCGAGGGTGAGGGAGGAACTCTCCCGGATCGCGGACGTGGTGGTGGAGGAGTTCGGGCTCGTGGGTATCAACGGTATCGACGTGGTGTTATCGAGCGAGGGTGTGTACCTCATCGAGGTGAACCCTAGGCCTCCCGCCCCCGTCAACGCGATGAGAAGGGCTTTGGGCGTCAACCCCGCCGTGCTGCACCTCGAGGCGTGCGAGGGGAGGTTGGAAGTCGAGCCTTTCCCGAGGCCCAAAGCGTGGGCGGTCAGGGAGGTCGTGTACGCGCCGTCGGACGTCAGGGTTCCCAAACTGCCCGACTGGGTCGGGGATAGGCCCCGGCCCGGGGTTCTCGTCCCGAGGGGTGAACCCGTGTGCACCGTGACAGCGTACTGCTCCACGCCGTCGTCCGCGATGGCCGTGGCCCGCAGGCTCTCCTCGACGGTGAGGGGTCTCTTGGAGCCTGTATCGTCGACGCCACCCACGGAGGGATGGTACTAGGGGAGGAGATGGAGAGGAGAGGGTTCGACGTGACCGTGATCGACGTGTACGGGACGGTGGACGCGGTGGAAAGGGAGGGGTTCGGGTTCAGGATCGTGGATAGGGGCTTCGGGCGTTACGACGTTCTGGCCGTGCCCGTGCACTGCGGCGTCGATCCCGGCCCGGTGGAGGGGACGCTGAGGGTCGATCACCACGATCTCGCCGGGGCCCTCGCCTCCGGGTACAAGGACGGGGTGGCGTTCGAGGTCACGGGTGTGCGGGGGAAGACGACGGTCGCGACCTACCTGGCGAGGATACTGGAGGAGGCGGGCTGGCCCGTCAAGCTATCGACCACGGACACGTGTCCGGTCGGGTCCCCTTCGGTGGCCCCGTACAAGGTGTTGGAGGTGATGAGGGCCACGTCGGGACCGTACGTGATCGAGGTCTCCCTGGGGGTGACCCCGGCCGCGGACGTGGCCGTGCTCTCCGGGGTACCTTACGACTACAGGGTGGCTGGTGGAACCAGGTCGGCCGTCGCCGTCAAGGCGAGGAAGATCGCGGAGTCGGGCGCCCTCCCGGTCCTGGAGAGGGGCGACGTGTCGAGGTTACCCCCGTTGCCCGGTGCCGTCCTGGTGGAGACGGGTGAGGGTCGCGTGTCGTGGAGGGGTGGTTCGGTGGAGTTCGAGCCGTTCGGGGTTCCCTTCCACGATAGGTCGTTCGGGTTGGCGGCCGTGGCGGCCTTGGAGTCGGGTTTGGCGGGCGTGGAGGACGTGTTGGCGGCCAGGTCCAGGGGTTTCGTGCCGGGTAGGCTGGAGCTGGTGGGTGAGGACGTGTTGGTGGACGTTCACCCGGCCGTGAACGAGAGGACGTTGAGGCACGCTTTGGACGTGGCTTCGAGGCTGTGGGGTAGGTACGGGTTGGTGTTCGGTGGGGACCCGGGGGGTTACTGCGAGGGTATCGACGTGGACGAGGCCGTCGAGGAGATACTGCGGAGGATAGAGTCGTACGAGCTCGTGGGCCTCGAGCTGGTGGGTGGGTTGGGGGAGCTGGTAGAGGATCGTTTGCCGGTTCGTCCGTCCCCCGCGCCGGACGGTTATCCCGTGGTGGTGGTGTTGAGGTCGGATCGGGACGGTGAGGTG
The DNA here is from genome assembly GCA_013154335.1 of Methanopyri archaeon. Lineage (GTDB taxonomy): Archaea > JAADCQ01 > Methanopyri > Methanopyrales > Methanopyraceae > Methanopyrus. Next base: position 11,181 of record JAADCQ010000083.1, on the reverse strand, counting down.
TTTAAACGGGTGGTCCGGCGGGTTCGCGGGGGTTCCGAAGATGGCGGAGGTTCAGCGTGAGTTCGTCATGATCAAGCCGGACGGCGTGGCGAGGGGTCTCGTGGGTGAGATAATCAGGAGGATCGAGGCCAAGGGCCTGAAGATAGTGGCCCTGGAGATGAAGACGTTGGACCGTGAGACGGCCGAGGAGTTGTACGCGGAGCACAAGGACAAGCCGTTCTTCGAGGATCTAGTGGAGTACGTGACCTCGGGTCCGGTGGTGGCCATGGTCGTCGAGGGCGGGGACGCCGTGAAGGCCGTTAGGAACCTGATTGGGGCGACGGATCCCGTGGAGGCGACGCCCGGGAGCATCAGGGGTGACTTCGCTTTGGATATAGGGAGGAACGTGGTCCACGCGGCCGATTCCCCGGAGGCCGCGGAGAGGGAGATCAAGGTCGTGTTCGGTGACGATCTGAAGATCCACGAGTACGAGAGGTGCGACGAGGCCTGGCTGTACGAACGTTAGAGGCGTTTGCTCAGTTCCTTCAGGAAGTCGTCGAGTCTGCCGGCGGGGATCTCCGCCCCCGCCGCTCTCTCGTGTCCCCCTCCGGTTCCGCCCACGGCCTCGGCGGCCTCGCTGGCGGCGTCCCCCGCGTCCACGTCCGAGCCTTCGGGTACGCGTATCGAGACCTTGATCACGTCCCCCATCTTGGCGGTTCCCACGACGACCTCGTCCCTCTCCTCGCACAGCATCTGGCTGACGGGGCCTATCACGGAGTGGGGGATCCTGTCCCCTCCCCTCACGTGGATGAACCCTTCCTTCTTCTCGGTGACGTTCTCGGCGACCTCGAGGGCCTCCCTTATCGCCCTCCTGTGTTCCTCCCTGTAGAGCCTGGCCGTCTCGACGGGTAGGAACTTGCCCATCGCGAGGGCTATGCCGATGGCCTCGCCCCCGTGTCTGCCGCAGGCGTTGAGGACGGTGGCGGCCTCGTCTGGGTCGGTGAGTTCGGGGGCGCCCCTGTCGTCCTCCAGCACGTGGGCCCTTCCGATCCATCTCTCCGCCTCACCGTCGAGTCTCACGTGTTCGGATATCAGGTCCCTCTCTTCCTCGGCCTCTAGCTCGTTGAGGGGTTTGGAGAGCACCTCCTTGCCCAGCCTCGACTCCAGTTCCTCGGCCACGTCCTCCCCGGAGAGTCTCGAGATGAGTTCCTTGGCGGGCCTCGTGGCCCTTCCGAAGGCCCTGTACCCGGGTTCCCTCACCTCGACGAGACCGGCTTCCACCCCGTCTCTTTCGACCGTGGCGACGGTGCCCCTGGGTCCTTCGAGGGGGACGGCGTTGTCCCCGTAGGCGCCCACGAGGGCGGGTTTGGGGGCCTCGGATTCCTCCAGTTTCAGGAGTCCCCTTAGTAGCGTGTAGACGACGGCGGAGGCGGAGGTCTCCCTGTCGTCCCCGGCGAGTCTCGGGTTGACGAACACCACGCCGTCCGGGGGTTCGGATCGTACCTCGTGGTGGTCGATCACGAGGATCTTGGACTCGGGTTCGAGGAGGTGGAGGACGCCGCTACCCATGTCTAAGACTATGGAGGGGCCTTTCCCCACGTCCGTGCCGGGGAGGCAGCCCTCGGTGGGTAGGACCCGGACCCTGGCCGGGATCCCCATCGAGGAGAGGGCCGTGAGTAGGACGGCCGCGGACGTGAGACCGTCCGCGTCGTTGTGGGTGTAGACGCGGACGCCTTTCCCTCCCTCCCGGAGTTCATCGAGGAACTCCAGGGCGGCCTCCTGGTTGGGCAGCCCCAACACGCATCTACCCGAATTTTGTTACGAAATTCGAAACGATACTCGGGGTCGGGAACGGGCGTCAGTCGACCCTGATGGCCTCCGGATCGTACCTCCAGTCCTCGGGGAGCACGCCCTTCTTCTTGTAGTACCTAACCAACCTGTGGATCTTGGACTCGATGAGCCTGAGACCCCTCCTCGAGGCCAGGTCCTTCGGGTGCCTCTTGAGGTGCTCACGCACCCTCTTAGCCCTCCTTATCAGGTTGAGCAGATCCTCGGGCAGCTCGGGCTCCAAACCGTGCTCCCTGAGGATCTCGGTTATCTTCTTGCCCGTGATCAACTTCACGTCCGGGATACCGTACTCGTCACGGAGCTTGATACCTATCATCGCGGGCTCGTAACCCTGCTTGGCCAGGTCCACCACGAGACCCTCGACTTCCTCGGCGGAGTACTCGACCCAGGACGGGGGAGCTACCCTGGGCGGCTTCGTCGACCCGGACTTACCCTTGTCCCTCGAGTGCATACGCGCCATGCTCGTCAGCGCCCCCTGCGCGCCACCAGCCACTCCGCGAATCTCTCGAGGGCGCGGGTCCTGTGCGATATTTTACACTTTTCCTGAACGCCCATCTCCGCGAACGTCCGACGGTCCCCCTCCGGCACGAAGATGGGATCGAACCCGAAACCCTCCTCGCCCCTCTCCTCCTCGGCTATCCTACCCCGGACCTCCCCGGTGAACGTCACCGGCTTACCCCCGGGCTCGCAGAACGCCACCACGGACAGGAACCTCGCGCTCCTGTCCTCCACCCCCTCCATCAGCTTGAGTATGCCCTCGTTACCTATCGTGTCGAACACGTACGCCGAGTAGGGCCCGGGGAACCCGTTCAACGCGTCGACGAACAGGCCCGAATCCTCCACGAACACCGGCTCCATGAGCCTCTCCACGCACCACCTGACGCCCCACACGGCTATCTCCTCCAGGCTATCCGACTGTATCTCCGGGTAATCCAAGTCCACCATCTCCACCTCGATACCGTACCTCGACAACACCTCCTCGGCCTCCCTGAACTTCCCCTCGTTCCCGGTCGCGAAGTAGACCCTCAACGCCCGCACCCCCATGACGATTTAACGCCGGACGGATCGGGCCGCCGCCGTCGGGGTGATCCGATGTCGGAGGACGACGGCAAGCGCATACGCCAACCCATAATAGCCGTGCTGGGACACGTCGACCACGGTAAAACCACCCTACTCGACAAGATAAGGGGAACCGCCGTCGCCGCCAAGGAAGCCGGCGGCATAACCCAACACATAGGCGCCTCGGAGATACCCATCGACGTCATCGAGGAGATCTGCGGACCCCTACTCGAGACCCTCGACGTCGAGATAACCATCCCAGGCCTCCTCTTCATCGACACGCCCGGCCACGCCGCCTTCACCAACCTGAGACGCAGGGGAGGCGCCCTCGCCGACATAGCCATCCTCGTCGTGGACATAATGGAAGGCGTCAAACCCCAGACCGAGGAGGCCCTCAACATCCTACGGAGGTACAAGACACCCTTCGTCGTCGCCGCCAACAAGATCGACAGGATACCCGGCTGGAAACCCCAAGAAGGCGCCCCCTTCCTCGAATCCCTCCAGAAACAAGACCCCGAGGTACAACGTAGGCTCGACGAGAAGATCTACGAGCTCGTCGGACAACTCCACAGACACGGCTTCCAGGCCGAGAGGTTCGACAGGGTCCAAGACTTCACACGCACCGTCGCCATAGTACCGACCAGCGGCATAACCGGCGAAGGCATCCCCGAACTCCTCATGGTCGTGACGGGACTCGCCCAGAGGTTCCTCGAGGACCAACTCAGGATAGAGGTCGAAGGACCCGGAAAGGCCGCCATCCTGGAGGTCAAGGAGGAACCCGGCCTCGGCAACACCCTCGACGTGATCCTCTACGACGGCATCCTCAGGAAGGGCGACACGATAGTCGTCGGACACCCCGAGGAACCCATCGTCACCAGGATAAGATCCCTCCTCAAACCCAAACCCCTCGACGAGATGAGGGATCCCACCGACAAGTTCAGACCCGTCGAAGAGGTCTCCGCGGCCGCCGGAGTCAAGATCAGCGCCCCTAACCTCGAGAACGCCATAGCCGGCGCCCCCGTACGCGCCGTCTGGGACGAGGAGGAACTCGACGAGGTCATCAAGGAAGTCATCGAGGAGGTCGAGGAGGTAACCATCGAGACCGACAAGGAAGGCATCATCATCAAGGCCGACACCCTCGGAACCCTCGAGGCCGTGGTGGGCGAGTTCAAGGAGAAGGACGTCCCCATAAGGAAGGCCGACGTGGGGGACATCACCAAGAAGGACGTGATAGAGGCCGCCGCCGTGGCCGAGAAGGAACCCCTCCTCGGCGTCATAGTCGGCTTCAACGTGGGGATAACGGACGAAGCCAAGGAACTCGCCGAGAAGTACGACGTCGACGTCATCCTCGGCGACGTGATATACGAACTCGTCGAGGAGTACGAGGAACTCGTCGAGAAGAGGAAGGAGAAGGAGAGGCGCAAGATCCTCGAGAAACTCGTACACCCCGGGAAGATCAAGGTCCTACCCGGTTACATCTTCCGACAGAGCAAACCCGCCATCGTCGGCGTGAAGGTACTCGGCGGCACGATAAGACCGGGCTACCCGCTCATGAGGGAGGACGGGAGACAGATCGGCAAGATCAAACAGATACAGATGCACGGGGAACCCCTCGAGGAAGCGAGGAAGGGCCAGGAGGTCGCCATCTCGATAGAAGGATGCATAGCCGGGAGACACTTCGAGGAGGGAGACGTGCTCTACACGGACGTCCCCTCGGAACACGCCAGGAAGATGTTCGAGGAGTTCTGGGACCTACTCACGGAGGACGAGAGGGAGGTCCTCGAGGAGATAGCGGAGATAAAGAGGAAAGAAGACCCGTTCTACGGCATGGGATAGCCGATGACGAGGAATACGGGCACAGAACGGTGACGAGCCGTGTCCTAGCCGAGGCTACCTCAGCAACGGCAAGTGACCCGTGACCTTGTCCACCTCACGCTCCTCCTCGGGCCCAACACCCAAACACGTCGGGGTACCCGGCTCCAACTCCGTCAACCCGGCGTCCCTAACCAGGAAACACGGAAGCCCCAGACCACGCGCCCTCTCCTCGAGCTCGAACAACTCCCGCTCGTCCTCACACCGGACGACCACCTTCTTCTGACCCTCCCTGAGCCACGCGTCCACGGGCGCCCCGGACCTCTCCGCCTCCAGGAAAGCACCCACGGCCGCGTGCGCCACCTGAGCCGCCAACTTACCCCTACTGAGGTCCAGATCTCCCCTCACCACGATCACCTGCTTGTACGGCAAGACGAACGACCCCTCGGGTGAGAGGAGGTCACATCATCGCGATCACTCAGCCCGTCAGCTCCTCCTCACCGGTCCACCGCCGAAGACCACCACCTCGCCTTTTCAATCGATCGTTACACCGAGGATAACGAACGCTTGGTAACCGAACGAAAAACCAAAACACTTCAAGTTCAAAACCCGAAATTAAACACGATTTACACCGATAAAACCGAGGACCGAATCGTTATTATCAAGGTACGCACCCCGGAGTAAGGGGGTGAAGAACGGTGAGGATCCTGGCCGCGTTGATAACGGCCCTCGCGGCCGCCTTCGCGCCCGCCGTGGCGTGTCCGTGCGTACCGTGCGATCACACCTGCTGCACCTGCGTGCCCCACTGCACGTGCGAGCCCCACCACCACGGTTGCCACCACGGGTGCCACTGCACCTGCGGATGCAACTGCACCTGCTGCGAAGGATGCACGTGCTGCTGTTGCACGACCACCGGGACGGTGACCGTCCCGACGACCACCACGGAGACACCGACCGTGACGACGCCCACGACCACGGTGACGACCACGACCCCGACCACCACGGTGACCGAGCCGACGACAACGACGGCGCCCACCACCACGACGACCGAGGTGACGACCACGCCGACGACCACGGTCACCACGGCCACACCGACCGTCACGACGGTCACACCGACGACCACGACGACGGAGCCGACCACGTCCACCACGACCACGACGACCACCACGACCACGGGCACGTACTACGTGATCTCCTAACCCTCCCACGCCCCTCCAAGAATCGTTACGAACAAAATAACGATACGACCACGACCCGGAAAAACGAGACACTCAACGTATCGACGACACCACGGTTTGCCACCCGATCACGACAGATCCCTCCTCAGCCTTTCGATCTCTCGCACGGTCCCCTCGTCCGCGTCCCAGTACCCACGCTCGTACGCCTCCAACAACCTATCCGCCACGGCCCGCAGGGCCGCCGGGTTCAACTCCCTCATCCTCTCCCGGGTCTCCTCGTCGAACAGGTACTCCCGGGCCACACCCTCCCACACCCAATCCTCCACGACACCCGTCGTGGCGGCCAAGCCCACCAGGTACTCCACGCGCTTCGCGATCTCCCTACACCCGTCGTACCCGTGCTTCAACATGTGACGCTTCCACTTCTCGTTCAACAACCTCGAAACGACGCCCGACCGCACCACCGTCTCCAGATCGTGAACCTCCGGCCCCTCCCCCGAACACGAGTCTATCACGTACGTCTCCACGTCCCCACCGGCGGCCGCCGTCAACCCACCCAGGAACTCGTAGTAATGATCCAGATCTATGATATCGTAGGACCTATGCGACCTCACCTGCGCCGTCACATCCTGCCGACCCGCCACCGCCTCGAACAACTCCCTCGCCTCCTCCCCGTGAACCCCTTCCCCGTACACGTACCCCATATCGCTCAGGTAAGCCTCGACCAACTCCTCCTCGTCCTCCCAGTCCGACGACTCCACCTTGGACCTCATGTTATCCGCCGCGTACAGGTCCGGCCTCGGCCCGAACACCCTGGCCTCCGGATCCTCGTACCCCTCCCCCCTCAACTCCTCCACGTGCCTCCTCACCGGGTTCACGTCCCCGGGCTCCTCCAACCGAGCCACCTTCCTCACGGCCCTATCCAACAACTCCACCACGTTCGGGAAGGTATCCCTGAAGATACCGCACATGGTCACCACCACGTCCACCCTCGGCCTCCCCAACTCCTCCACCGGCACGGGCTCCACGTCGATCACGTTACCCGCGTCGTCCCTCACCGGCCGCACGCCCAACAACTCGAACGCCATCGCCACCGTCTCCCCACCCGTCTGCATCGTCTCGAAAGCCCACAACACCAACCCCACCGTCTCCGGGTACCCACCGTGCTCCCGCCTGTAACGCTCCAACAACGCCTCCACGGCCTCCCTCGCCCGCTCCTCCGCCTCCGGCGTCGGTATCCTCCTGGGGTTCAACGACACGATGTTCCTACCCGTCGGGACCACCTCCGGGTTCCTCTCCACCTCACCACCCGGCGAAGGCTCCACGTAACGCCCACGCAACGCCCGGAGCAAACCCTCGACCTCCCTCTCGTACGACTCCACAAGATCCTCCACGAAACCCCTCACCCTATCCGCGTCCGAGAAGAACTCCGACAACCGATCCTCACCCTCCTCCACGAACGCCCTCACGGCCTCCACGGCCTCCTCCCGATCCCCCTCCAACAACCCCCTCGACTCCGCGTAACTCACCACCGTCTCCGCCACCAACTCCGGGTCCGGATCCGCCCCGACAACGTGCAAACCACACGGTATCCTATCCCTCAACGCCCTACGCACCATCGCCTCCACCGCACCCACGTACGCGTCCTCGTCCTCGACGTCCAACACGATCCCGGCCGCCTCCGCCACCTCCCTCAACTCCCCCACGTCCTCACGACCCTCCCTCACAGCCTCGCACAACCGCAGAAGCTCCCTGTAACCCCTCAACTCCGGGTCCGCCAGAGGAGGATGCAGGTGAGACACCATGTAAGCGTACGTCCTGTGCTTCGCGACCGCCGCCTCCGACGGGTTGTTCACGTTGTACAGGTAGACGTGGGGCAACGGCGTGATCAACAGGTCCGGGAAACACGACGGCGAGAGCGCCTTCTCCTTCCCCGGGAGGAACTCCAACGTCCCGTGCGTCCCGAAGTGAAGCACCACGTCCGCGCCCCACTCCCTCCTCAACCACTCGTAGAAACACACGTAGTGATGCGTCGGCGGCGTGTCATCGTGGTAAGACTCCTCCGACTCGTGAAGCCCCCTCGTCGGCTGAAACCCCACGAACACGTCCCCGAGGTCCAACCCGAACACCGGGAACGAACCGTCCACCAGGAACGGGTCCTCCTCCGGACCACCCCACGCCTCCAACACCCTCTCCCTCGCCTCCCGCGGCAACCCCTCGAACCACCGCAGGTACCGATCCAACGGCACCTCGTCCGCCCTCGGCACGTCCCCCGGCCGACGGTGCCTCAGATCCGGGTTACCCAGACGCCTCAACACGTCGTCCGTGACACGATCCAGATCCACCTCCAAACCCAGCTCCTCCGACAACAACTCCAACACGTTACGGAGGCTCGAGAACGTGTCCAGGTACGCCGCCTCACCCACGTTCTCCTCGCCCGGCGGGTAGTTGAACAGGACGATCGCGACCCTACGCGGACCCTCCTCCCTCAACCGCAACCAACGCTCCACCAACTCGGCCGCCCTACCCACGTTCTCCCGGATCGGCTCCATCGCGTACAGGGGAACACCCTCGAAACTCCCCACCTCCGCCTGACACGCCACCGGCGGCAGGAAGATCGCCGAATCCAACTCCGGCAACGACACGTTGATCAACAGGCTCAACGGATCCATACCGAACTCGCTCTCCTCCCACTCCTCCCGATCCAGGTACCAGACCTGAGGCGCCACGAAGTACGGCACGTCCCAACGCCTCAACAACTCCACACCGCGCTCCACCTCACCACCCATCGGACCCCCCACGATCCTGAAACACGTCAACGCCACCACCGCGTCCGGACGCTCCCCCTCGAAGAACCTAACCAACGTCCCGTACGCGTCCACCGAACAGTACGCACCGATCGCCCCGATCCCACGATCCCTCAACGCCTCTATCACCGCGTCCACGTGCTCCGTGTTCCCGTTCGCGTAGAAGAACTTGTAGAACGTGACCGGCACCAACGACCCGAACTCCTCCCTCAACCCCTCGAGGAAACCCACGTCGACGAGACCCTCCCCCGGATCGTACAACGCCCTACCCGGAACCTCCACCGGCGGACCCGGCTCCCTCACGTCCGCCCCCGCCAACTCCCTCGCCAGGTACAGGAGCATGTTCTCCACGTTATCCACACCACCGTAATCCCAGTACCTGAACGCCCGCATGGCCACCTTCAACCGCTTCAACGCGCCGAACCAACCCATCCTCTCCGCGAACCTCGCACCACGCTCCAACGCCTCGTCCATCCTCACACCCGACAGGTTATCCCTACGACGCTCCATCATCCTCTCGAAGAACCTGAACAGGCGACTCTTCCTCAGACCCAAACTCTCGAAGGAAGCCCGCATCACCTCGAAACACGAGTGAACCGCCACGAACGGCGTCTCCCGGGCGATCCCCTCCAGATCCACCGCCCTCGCGGCCGCGGAATCCATCACGTTCAGGACGGCGAAATCCGCACCCCTCACGGCCTCCTCGAACTCCTCCGGCCGCTCCCTCAGATCCCACATGTAGAACAACTCGACGTCCACCTCACCCTCCAAACGCTCCGCCGCCCGGGCCACGCTCAAGGAGTACGGCTGATGACCCACTACCACCACGGCCCTGACCAAAACGAACCCCCCGACCACCGACCCGCCCCCGGTCAAAAACCTTTCATACGGAAACACCGGAGAACACCTCGATAATAACACCAAACACCCTATATCGTAACACCAACCACCCGTACGCAACGACGACCACCGTAGGGGGTACCCCGACGACCCGTAACACCGCGAAACATATCCGATCCGAGATCCCCAAAACCGAAGGGCCCCGTTGCCGGCCGGCTGCCTCGTCCTAACCCTCCGGATGGACCGCACCACCGCCGCCACCACCGCACTAACCCTGGCCGGCGTCGCCACCGCCCTCGGCCTCGCCGCCTACGAGACCGGCCCCTGCACAGCCCTCGCCGCCGCCATCCCCATCGCCACCGTACTCATCGCCGCCTTCATGATCGTACCCAGGTACGCCGTCGTCCAAGGCGACGAACTACTCCTCGTCGCCCCCGCCAGGACCGTCGAACTCAAGATCCAACGCGTCCTGGGCACCACCGACCTAACCCTACGCCACGCCCACCGCCTCCACGGCATCGGAGGCTTCCTCGGGTACGTCGGCACCTACAAGGTGAAAGGCATCGGGAAGTGCAAGGTCTACTCCAGGAGGAGAAAACGCCTCACCGTGCTCGAAACCCCCGAAGGCACCGTCCTCGTAGGCATCGACCCCGAAGCCCTCGGAGGCGCCACCGCCTGAGGTGGGGAAGAACTAGAGGAGGGGCCAGAGAAGAAGCCTCAGGAACGACGCCGTCTGATCCACCCCCGGACCCGCCGGCATGAACAACCACGACACGAACGGGAACGAACACCCGTCCGACCCCGCGCCCTCACCCGTGTCGAACGACAACACCGCGACCACAGGCACGTACGGGAACCCGAACCTCCCCGTCACCTCCGGCCACTCCGACTCCACGATCTCACGCTCGACGTCCACACTCCCACTCTCGGTGACCGGCAACACCGAAGCGTCCGGGAACACCAACGCCAGATGACGCGTCAGGAAGACCTGAAACGTCTCCCACGAAGGCGCCGAAGGCGGACGCGTCACGACACCCCCGGGCCACAGGAACAACTCCACCCTGGCCTTCACCGACCCCGACGTGAACAACTTGAAACCCAACGGCCCCGAGGGATACGCCGGCACCGGCCACTCGACGACCCCACGCTCGTACTCGGACCCCAACTCGGCGTCGTACATCTTCGGCACCACCATATGGTTCCAAATCCACCGATCCATCTCCTCCGCCGACATATGCACCGTCGGGATCCTCAGATCCAACACCAACACCATGTACTTCGAGTCCGGAACCAACCTGAAATCAAGCTGCTCCCACGTCCAAGACCTACCGTCGAAGCACCAGGTCACCTCCGAACGCCCCACCGGCTTCACCGGCGTCCCACCCGGCGGGATCATGTTCATCGCTATATCCATCGACGAAACGTCGTGGATCCACGCCCTCAACACCTCCGTGCCCTCCGGCAACAACACGTGCAGGGTCACCGGCTCCTCCTCCCGGAACGACAACAACGCCCTGTACTCCGCCTCCACGTAGTCGATCTTCCAACCGCCCACCTCGTGGACGCCCTCCACGAACAACTCGCTCCTGACGCCCACCTCGGTGAACGCCATCGGGGACGGCCACGCATCGCAGAAGGCCGGCACGCACGCGGCCAGC
>JAADCQ010000041.1 GCA_013154335.1 Methanopyri archaeon | reverse complement strand
CTCCTCACTATGACCTCCTTGGGTTCACCTTCCTCCACCCTTATCTCCAGGGACCCCGTTAGGCCCTTGGCGGTGAGTTTCTCGAGGGCGCCGTGGAGCCTGTCCCTCGACGGTGATCCCTCGAGATCCTCCTTGTACCGCTCGTACAGGGCCCCGACGAGGTCCCTCATCTCCCTCATGAGGTCCGGAACGTCTTCCCCTAGGAACTCGGCGACGTCGTCCCACGGCCTCCGTTGTAGGGACTTCATCAAAAGGAGTAGTTCTTCGTCCTTTTCGAGCTCGGGTCTGTCCTCTGTGTCGAGGAAGTAGGTTTTGACGAGCTCCCTTATGGCGTCGGCCGCGATCTCGTACGTGTGAACCATGTCGACGTACTTCTCGAGCCTTTTCAGCTGTCCCTCGGTCATGTTCGGGAGGTACCTCCGCGTGGAGGCGGGATGGAACAGCAACCTGGCCACCTCGGGTTCCAGGTCCCTGTGGGTTTCCCCTAACCAGTCCGCGAGTTTCACCTTGAACTCGTAGTTGGCATCGTCCACGATTTCCTCGGCCTCCTCGCTTATCGGTCTGATGACGGCGACGGAGTACTCCCCGCTCACCGGGTTCCTCTTCGGGCTGATGTGGACGGGGACGAAGTCGTTCTTGATCCAGAACTTGGTGAGTTCCTCGTTGGCCCCGAACCCCGTGCCGACCCAGTCGAAGCCCTTCTCCTCGGCGACCTCGACGAGTTCTTCCAGCGCTCGGGATCCGAGGCCCATCCTCATCACGTCCGGGTGGGTGGCGATCCTGACGATCCTGTAGCCTTTCATCCGTGGGAACTCCAGGGCGTCGTGGTGTTGGACCATGAGGTCGGGGATCACGTTCCCGGGCGGGCGGTACCCGCGTCTCATCTTCACTATGACGTCCCTCGGGATGGTCCCCTCCCGGGCGACCTGGAGGGCCGTCACTATCTTACCCGTCGACGTCTTCAGGGCGTACGCCTCGTGGTGGGGGGCGTCTGCTAGGACCATCACGTCGCTGGGTCTGTTCCTGTAGTGGGCCATCACGTAGATACCGATGAACTGCCTGAGCTCGTCCTCCCCGTCGGGGTCCTCGAACCAGTACCTGAGGTCGGGTTTCTCGAGTTCGACCTCCAGCCTCCTGACGGCCTCGAGGTCCTCGTCCTCCAGCTCGGCGGGTTCGGCGTCGAGGAGGAGGGTGTCGAACAACCAGCGTTCCACGGGGTCTCCGGGGTCGTACCTTATGGGCTCGTGCATCTTGAACTCGACGAGCCGCACGTCGGGTCTGCGTCTCACGCTCTGAAGGAACCTGACCGAAAAGCCCCTTCCCGCACCCTCGTAGCCGTGGATCGTCGACGAGTACACGACCCTGTCGTTCACGTCCAGGAACCTGTGGAGGATGGGAACGTGAATGGCAGCCGCCTCGTCCACCACCATAAGGTCGCACTCGATATCGGCGGCCTCCGAGGGTCTCTCGTACTCGACTATGAAGCCGTCCCCTTCCACGTACACCACGTTCCCGTCGTCGTCCTTCTCCACGTCGTAGTCCACGCCCAGCTCGTCCAGCGCCTTAAGTAGGAACTCGAAGAGGACCGCGACGTTCTCGGGTTCCGCGGCCGTGACCACGACGTCCTCCACGTCGTCCCTGGAGGCACAGGCCCCCGCGATCGCGAGACCGAGGAGCGCCGACTTGCCCCTTCCTCTGTCGGCGGTGAGTATGTAGGCGGTCTTACCTTCGGAATCCAGGAACTCGTCGAACACCTCCAGCGCCTTGAACTGGTCCTCGGTCGCGCACATGTCGTAGACTTCCTCCGGGAGCGTGGCGTCCTCCGGGGGCTCGAGATCGGGCTTCTCCCTCCTCTTCACCTCGACCTCTAGCTCGGGTTCATCGGAGGGCTCGGGCTCGGACGTCCATTCGTCCGTGTTCACTATCCATATGCCGTCGTGTTCGCGGAGTTTCCTGATGAACCTGCGGTTGAACCTCTTGCCCACGTGGTCGAGGGTGTAGGGGGGTGTGACGAGCGCCTTATGGAAGGCGGTCCACATGTTCCTCCATCTCTCGAACGGGGGCGTGAGAAGGGCGACCAGCCCGCCTCCCCTTACGGTCTCCACGAGCCTACCTATGGCGTCGGGATCGAGGTCGTAGGAGAGGTCCATGACCATGAGGTCCCAGGTGGTGCCCAGGGCCCGTCTGGAGCCCGCGAACGTGAGAGCCTCCACCTCGACCTCGAACCCGGCCTCCTCCGAGAACGCCTCGACGACGTCCATGAAGGCCTCGTACCTCTCCCTCGCGTAGGTACCCTCCTTCAGGCTGTCCGTCACGTAAAGGATCGTGATGTGACGGTCACGCACGTCGGCCAACACGTCGGCGGCGCACGCCATCAGGACGCCGGCGGCCTCGGCCTTGTTCTCGTCCCCCTCGAACACGATCATCCGCCTGTGTCTCTCGGCTAAGGCCTCGGCCAGGGCCTCCTCCCCGACGTCCAACACGATCTCGTCCACGTCGGCCGCGGGTTCGAGTTCGAGGACCGTCTCGTCGAAGTAAACCTCCACAACGTCCTCGGCCCTCCCGGCCTCCTCGCTCACGGGACTACCCCCACCCCCGCGGGGGCGGGCCCCTTAAATTGACTCCCTCCGGTGAGCGCGTCGGGGATGACGACGACCCGGGGGCCGATCCCGACGTGAGGAGAAGCCGCGCTCCCGACCCCTTGCCTCCGGTCATGGTCGGAACTTCACCGTTCCTCGGCGCCGGCCAGTTCGGCCACCGTGCGCTCCTGTACAGGCGGACCTTCTACGAGAAGCCCGAGAACATCACCGCTCTGCTCGAGTACTGTGCCCTGGAGCTCGGGGTGGAGGGGGTCCAGCCGATAGCGGATCCGGTCATCGTGGACGCTATCCTCGCCGTCGACGCCGACCTCAGGTGTGTGACCGTGGTGGGGCTCCACGACCTGACGTCGGAGCTGGAACTGGCGGCGGCTCTGGACTCGGAGGCCGTCCTCCTACACGCCAACCGGGTCGACGGCAGGCCCGTGGAGGACGTGTGCGAGGACCTGGACGAGGTTCGTGAGAACTGGGATACCGTGGGGATCGCCACCCACGAGCCCCACGTGACGCTGCCGAGGTGGGAATCTTCGGGTGAGCGTGTGGATGTTTATATGGTCCCGTTGAACCC
>JAADCQ010000057.1 GCA_013154335.1 Methanopyri archaeon | reverse complement strand
GGCTCGAGGGTCTGGAGGTCGAGATCCTACGTGTACCCACCGACACGGGCTACGCGTACGTCCGCTACGACCACGGACCCCTCACGGCCATCATCACCGGGGACGAGACCGTGATCCTACCACCCGTGGGGACCCTCGTCTTCTACGACGTGAACTCGGGGGATTACCTCGTCGTACCTGTCTACGACGGGATCGCCGTGGGGATCGGCGGTGGGAAGGTGGACTTGAAGGGGTTGTACGAGCCCGTGGGTCTCACCGTCGCGGAGGGGCTGGAACTGAAGGCCGAGGGCGTCCGGGACACGGTACTCGTGGTTGCGAAGGCCCTGTCCGGTACCGAGGTGTGCGTCGGGAAGGCCGAGAAGGTGGTCCAGGGGTCCGGCGGGACGGGCGATCACGGACCTCTGGTTTTACCCTTCCCGCCCTTCCGCCGTCTGCGCCCCGGTGGTTCCAGGTAGCCGCCTCCCCCCGCCGTTTCCACCACCAACACGTCCCCCGGTTCCAGCACGGTCGAGTCCTTAGGGCCCAACTCCTCCACGTCACCGTCCCTCCTCTCAACCCTGTATCGGGCGGTCTTCCCCGGTGAGCCCCCTTCCGCACCCCTGGGGGCCGTCATGACCCTGTCCCCGATCACGGTGGCCCGGCACCTCTCGAGCGCCAGGTACCTCTTGACTATCCCGTCACCGCCCTTGTGCCCTCCGTCGCCCCCGGTGCCCCTCCTCAGGGTGTGTTCGATGACGCGGATGGGGTACTCCCTCTCCACGTGCTCGACGGGCGTGTTGGCCGTGTTGGTCATGTAAACGTGGACACCGCTCTCGCCGTCCCCGGACGGTCCGGCGCCCGCTCCGCCCCCCACGGTCTCGTAGTAGGCGAAGTCTCCCCCTCCCAAGGCCACGTTGTTCATGCTCCCGTGGGAATGGGCCGGGAGTTCGGGTACGGCGTCCCTCAGGGCGTCCAGGAGGGCGTCGACGATGCGTTGGGAGGTTTCCACGTTCCCGGCGCACACGGGGGCGGGGGGTTTCGGGTTGACGACGGTACCCTCCGGTGCCCTGACCGTGATCGGTCTGTAAACGCCTTCGGTGACGGGTCCTTCGGGGTCCAGCACGGACTTGAACACGAAGAGGACGGCCGACCAGGTCACGGGGAGGGGCGCGTTCACCGGTCCCGGTCTCTGTTCCGAGGTGCCTTCGAAGTCGACGGTGACCTCGTCTCCCTTCACCTCGACGCTTACCTTGATCTCCACGGGATCCACGGTCACGCCGTCTCCGTCCAGCACGTCGGAGCCCTCGTACACCCCGTCCGGTAGCTCTTCGAGGGCCTTCCTCATCCTACCCTCGGCGTAGTCCTTGGCCCACTCGACCGCCCCTTCGAACGCGTCTCTGCCGTGCTCGTCTACGATCGCTCGGACCCCTTCGGCGCCCTTTCGGGCCGCCTCCAGTTGGGCGCGTAGGTCGTGTCTTCTCTCCCTACCTCCCCTCGAGTTCGCCTCGATTATCTCGAAGATCTCCTCCACGGGTTCCCCCGCGTCGGCTATCTTGACGGGCGGGATCCTAAGGCCCTCGGAGTACACGTCCTCGGCGTCGTGCGGCATGCTACCCGGGACGGAGCCTCCCACGTCGGCGTGGTGAGCCCTGACGGCGGCGAACGCCAGGGGCTCGCCGTCCACGAACGTCGGGACGACCACGGTCATGTCTGGGAGGTGGGTGCCGCCGCGGTACGGGTCGTTCGTGAGGAACGCGTCACCGGGTTTCATCTCGGAAGGATCGTACCTGTCGAGTACCGCTCTGACCGCCCATCTCATGGAACCGAGGTGGACGGGGATGTGTTCGGCCTGGGCTATCAACTCGCCCTCGGAATCGTAGAGAGCGCAGGAGAAGTCCCACCGTTCCCTTATGTTCGGGGAGAAAGCGCTGCGCCTTAGGTGGGCCCCCATCTCTTCGCACACGTATTCGAGGGCCTTCCTGATTATCTCCCTCTCGAGAGGATCGGTCACCCGGGCGGGCACCCCGAATTGTTATGGATTACGTAACGATTCTGGAACGCCTTAATTCGGCGGGCGCTCACCCCGCCCCCGCGTCGCGATCCTCCACCCCTAGATAGCAGCACCGTTCTATTAAACGGTTTTCGGCCTCGAGACCCGCGCTTTCGGCTCGAACGGCCTCGGATGGCCTACCTCGAAGGAGTTGCGTTATCCGTTGAGCAATTAAAAACTGTAATGTTTCCTAATATCACCGACACCGTATTTACGGTCGTTGGGTCGAGCCTCGGGAGGGCGGGAAGGCTTGGAAGTGAGGGAGTTCCAGCGCCTCATGGAGGAGATATACGGGGAGAAGGACAGGGAGCGCGGTCCCGAGGGTACGATGCTGTGGCTCGTCGAGGAGGTGGGGGAACTCGCGGAGGCCGTGAGGAAGGGCGACGTGAAGGCCGCCGAGGAGGAGTTGGCCGACCTCATAGCG
The DNA here is from genome assembly GCA_013154335.1 of Methanopyri archaeon. Taxonomy (GTDB): domain Archaea; phylum JAADCQ01; class Methanopyri; order Methanopyrales; family Methanopyraceae; genus Methanopyrus. The sequence continues at coordinate 12,398 of JAADCQ010000057.1, read as the reverse complement.
TGGGCGTTCTCGCTGGCCAACGTCCTCGGAATAGACGTGGAGGACGTTCTTAAGCGCAAGTACCCGGGCGTCTGCCCCAAGTGCGGTCGGAAGCCGTGCGTTTGCCCGTTGAACAGGTCCCCGGGGGATGATCGCGGTTGAGGATGCTCCTCATCCACGCGGATGAAATGTCGTTCGAGGCCCGGCAGAAGACGCCGATCGCCGAGGAGGAACCGCCTACGAAGTCCGCGAGTGTGGAGGATTGCCTCGTGGTGTTCGCCGCCGTTCAGGAGGCCGACGAGAGGGACCCGGAGGCCGTGGTCAAGGCCGCCGCCGACGAGATCGAGGACGTGGCCGGGGAACTCGGCGTGGACAGGATAGTCCTCTACCCCTACGCTCACCTGGCGGAGGATCTCTCCGACCCGAAGGTCGCCGTCGAGGTGCTGAAGGGCCTGGAGGAGGAGCTGAAGGGGAGGGGTTACGAGGTCACCAGGGCCCCGTTCGGGTGGTACAAGGCGTTCACGCTGTCGTGTAAGGGTCACCCGCTGTCCGAGCTCTCCAGGACCGTGACGCCCGAGGCCGTCGAGGAAGAGGCCGAGGAAGCCCTTCCCTCCCGGTACCTGGTACTCACACCGGAAGGCGATCTCGTGGAGGTGTCGTGTTCGGAGGATCTAGGGGACGTCCCCGAGGATTTCAGGCACCTCGTGGCACACGAGCTCGGCGAGGGTGGGGAGGAGAGGGACGAGGAGCCGGCTCACGTGAGGATCATGCGGGAGAAGGGTATCTGCGACCACGAACCGGTGTCGGACGTTGGTCACGTGAGGTGGTACCCGAAGGGTCACGTGATGAGGAGGGCGCTCGCCGAGTACGTGGAGGACAGGGTCGTGGAGCTGGGGGCTCACGTGGTGGAGACCCCGGTCATGTACGATCTCACCGTGGAGGCGATCAGGGAGCACGCGGACAAGTTCGGGGAGAGGCAGTACAGGATGCGGGCCGGAAACAAGCCCTTGATGTTGAGGTACGCAGCGTGTTTCGGAGCCTTCAGCGTGCTCTCGGACGCGGTGATCAGCCACAGGCACCTGCCGCTGATGGTGTACGAGCTCTCCAACAGCTACAGGTTGGAGCAGAGGGGTGAGATAGTCGGCCTGAAGCGCCTCAGGGCCTTCACCATGCCCGATCTCCACACGCTGTGCGCCGACATGGATCAGGCCGTGGAGGTGTTCCTGGAGCAGGCTAGGATGTGCCTGGAGATGGGGTTGGACTTGGAACTTGAGTACGAGACCGTTTTCAGGGCCACGAGATCTCTCCTGGAGGAGAGGCCGGACCTCCCGCACGAGCTCGCCTCGGTGATCGAGGAGGTCTACGGTGGACCGAAGCACGTGTTGGTTGAGGAGCTCCCGGAGAGGAAGCATTACTGGGAGTGCAAGGTGGACTTCGCCTACGTGGACACCCTGGGTAGACCGATAGAGAATCCGACCGTGCAGATAGACGTGGAGAGCGCCAGGAGGTTCGGGATCACGTACAAGGACGAGGCGGGCGAGGATAGGTACCCGGTGATACTGCACTGTTCCCCGACGGGCAGCATCGAGAGGGTCCTGTGCGCGGTGATGGAGGACAGGCAGAAGAGGTTCGAGAGGGAGGGGGTCCTGCCCACGTTCCCCACGTGGTTGTCACCCGTGCAGGTGAGGGTCATCCCGGTGTCGGAGAAGGTGCTGGACTACGCCGAGGACGTGTTGGAGACCTTGAAGGCCGAGGGGATAAGGGTGGACCTGGACGACAGGGACGAGCCCGTGGGTAAGAAGGTGAGGCGCGCCGCCACGGAGTGGATCCCGTACGTGGCGGTGGTGGGTGAGAGGGAGGCGGAGAGCGGGACCGTGACCGTCACCGTCAGGAGGGAATCCACGCCGGAGCGTCAGGTCAAGGAGGAGATGACGCCGGAGGAGCTGGCCGAGCGGGTCCTCGAGGAGGTGGAGGGTAAGCCGAAGGTGCCTCTGCCCATGCCGGAAAGGTTGTCCAAGAGGTTGGAGTTCGGGCCCGCCGCTTAGACCTCCTCCCTCTCCACCGCCACTATCCCCGTGCGGGCCACCTCGATTACCTCGCCTATCTCCTCCATCAGGCCTATGAGGGAGTCGACGTCGCGGGGCTCCCCGGCCAGCTCCACGGTTATCGTTTCCCTTCCCACGCTCACGACGTCCGCCCCCGCGGCCCTAGCCAGTTCCGCCGCCCTCGCCCTCTCGTTGGTCCTGATCTTGACGAGGGCCAGTTCCCTCTCCACGGTCCTGTCCGGGTCCAGCTCGGAGACCTTGATGACGTCCACGAGCTTGTTGAGCTGCTTCACGACCTGTTCCACGGTTCTCTCGTCGCCCCTCACGGTCAGCGTCATCCTGGCCAGTCCCTCGCGCTCCGACGGGCCCTCCGCTATCGAGTCTATGTTGAACCCCCGTCTCCTGAGGAGGCCCGAGACCCTCTGCATGACGCCGGGTTGATCCTTGACCAGCACCGATATGACGCGTCGCCGCCCGCTCAACCGGTACACCCCCTCTCCATCCGGGGATCGGGCGTTAAACGTGGCCCGGGTACTTTCAAAACCGATTTAAGATTTGGATCCGGACTTTAAGGAGGGATCCCGTTGGCCGAGCCCAAGATACTGGTCCCGTTCGACGGTTCCGAGGTGTCGGAGAGGGCCCTGAGATGGGCCCTCCTGGACGCGGCCGGACACGGCATACCGATCAAGGTCCTCTACGTCGTGGACGAGAGGGCCGTCGAAGCGGCGGCGGCCCGTGGATCGGCCGAGGCGGCCAGGGAGGAGCTGAGGAAGAAGGGCGAGAGGATCCTGGACAAGGTGGACGAGATCGCCGAGGAACTGGGTTGTGAGGACGTGAAGGTGGAGAAGAAGATCAGGGAGGGCGTTCCCTGGGAGGAGATAGTGAAGGAAGCCGAGGAGGACGAGGACGTCAACCTGATAATAATGGGGTCTCACGGTAGGACCGGTATAACGAGGGTGTTGCTGGGTAGCACCGCGGAGAACGTGGCGAGGCACGCTCCGGTGAGCGTTTTGGTGGTGAAGAAGGAGGATAGGACGCCCTGGCTGTTCGGCGATTAGGCGAGGCCCAGCTTCTCGAGGACCGGCGTCGGGTCGATCTGGTGCGTTCCCAGCGCCAGGTCCTCGGGATCCATGCCGAAGGCCAGGCCGGCCAGCTGGGTGTAGTGGAACACGGGCAGTTCCTCGGGCGGTAGTTTCTCGAACATCTCCTTCATCTCCACCTGGCCTCTGTCGAACTGCAGGTGGCAGAACGGGCACACGTTGACCGTGCAGTCGGCGCCCGCCTCCAGCATGTTGAAGATCTTCTCCCTCGTGAAGTGCAGCGAGACCTTCAGCTCCCTGGATCTGACACCTCCGCCGGCTCCGCAGCACATGATCTTGTCCTTGTAGTCCACCGACTCGGCCCCGAGGGCCTCGACGAGCTCGTCCAGTATCCTCGGGTCCTCCACGGAGCCCGGGAACCCGGTCACGTCGCTCGGTTTGAGTAGGTGGCAACCGTAGTGCACGGCGACCTTCAGAGGTTCACCGTCCTCCTTCTCCAGGGGTCGTTCGACGTTCTCCGCGATCTTGTCCACGCCGATCTCCTCGTACAGGTACGTGGCTATGTGATGGACCTCCACCTTGCCCTTGTACTCCTTGTCTATCTCGGCGAGCTTCTCGTTCACGAACTCCCTCAGCTCCTCGTTCTCCTTCAGCAGGTGGTTGGCCTCGTTCAGGGACCCGAAGCAACCGTTGCACACCGTCAGGATATCGTAACCCTCCTCCTCGGCGATCGCGAGGTTCCTGGCGGCTATCGTGACCCACGTCTTCAGGTCGAAGGAACCGAACACTCCCGGTGCCGGGCAACAGGAGGCTCCGGGCATGTCCACGAGCTCGACTCCGAGCGTCTCCATGACCATTCTCGTGGTCTTCTCTATACCCGGGTACCTGTTCGGCATTATGCAGCCCAGGAAGAAGCAGAGCTTGTCCGCCATCGGGAACTCCCCCGTTTCAGTCCTCTAGGTCTCCCTTCTCCCAGTCGTAACCGATCAGCTTGTCGAACCCGGTGAGCTTGACGAGGGTCTGCACCTCCTCGAGGGCCTCCTCGTACGTGTGCGTGGTCGGGGGCACCGGGTCGAGTCCTAGGTCGTCCCTGACCTCCTTGATCTCGTCGTTGATCGGGACGGCGTGACCCGTCTTGATCACGAACATGGCCACCATCCTGTGGGACTTGGCCATGTACCCCTCTCTGGCCGCGAGGTTCCTGGCCGCCTTGATGGCGTCTACGATGTAAACGCCCCTGGGGCACCTCTCGTAGCACGTGTAGCACGTCGTGCACATCCAGAGCTCGTCGGAGGATATGCACTCCTCGAGGAGGCCCATCTGAAGCTTCCTCATGAGGAGCCTGGTCCTGTACGCCGTTCTACGGCCGCTCGGGCACCCGCCCGTGCACGTACCGCACTGGTAGCAGGCCTGGACGGACTTGACCTCTTCCTCCTCGAAGACGGGTTCGGCTATCTCGGCGAGTTGGTCCAGGGCGTCGAGGTTGATGTCCTCGTCCCTTATTACCTGGTCCTTGGGCTCGACCATCGGGCCCTCACCCCTCTCGGTCATGGGGCCCGGTCCCGTCCTCTTATTTGGGGGCGGGAAGGGGCTTCCGTCAACCTATGGTTTACTGTTTCCTCTTGGTGCACACGGTTCGACGCCTCTCGATTGAAATACCCGGGACTCGATCGTGAGCCCCGGTCGACACCCATCACGATGTAGACCGGGGGATGACGGTTGAAGGTCGACGTCGACGTCGCCATCCGGGTGGACGGCGTGCTCCTCAACCCGGACGAGCTCGACCTCCTCGTGAAGCTCTCCCGCTACCGGTCCATGTCCAGGGTCGCCCGCGAGCGAGGGGTCACGCGCTCCGCCGTCCACAAGAGGATAAGGAACCTGGAGGAGAGACTGGGAAGGAAACTCGTCATGTCCAGTCCCTCCGGCTCCTACCTCACGAAGGCGGCCAGGAGGATAGTCATCAAGTACCTCAACGCGAGGGCTCAGGTCGAGAGGGACGCCGTTACCGTCGCGTGCGCGGAGACCGTCGTGACCGACGTCCTGTCCGCGCTGGGCGACCTCGACGGGGACGTGAACGTGGTGGTTCCCCCGCACGGGGAACTCGCCCGGTTCGAGGCGGACGTCATCATCCCGGACGATCCGGCCGTGGTGTTCGACAGGGCGGAGGAAGCCGCCCACGACGAGCCCGTGGAGGTCAGACGTTGCGTACTCGTGAGGGTGGGGGATGGGGACGGGTTCATCGAGGTGCCGGGGAGCGCTCAACGTCTGTACCTGACCGAGAACGGGATAAGGGAGCCCGAGGTCACGGCCAGGGTGTCGTACTACCTCTCCGCCGTGGAGAAGGTGGAGGAGGACGGCGGATGGACCGTGGTGCCCGCTCACATGATCGAGGAGGAGGGTGAAGGCCCCGAGTACTCCGTCATGGCGTTACCGTTGACGGAGGAGGGGGTGGATCTCGTTGAGGAACTCGAGCGTCGTGTTGACTAGCCTCGGGGCCTTGGCCGCTCTGTTGGGGCCCGTGGCCGCGGCCCCTCCCCCGGTGAACCCCGCTTGGAAGGCCCTGACGAGCCAGAGTTTCTCGATATGGTGGGCGACTTGGGAGTTCCCGTGGTACCCCGTGGGCATGGCGGTGGCGGCGTACCTGGGGTACCTGTTGGGGAGGGAAAAGGGCCCTTCGCTGTGGGCGGAAGAGGAGGAGTGACGTCAGGGGATGGGTATCTCCGTTATGGCGCAGCCGACCTTGCACAGCCCCGAGATCTTGAGGGCCACGATCACGCACTCGTCCGGAACCTTGGCGTACGTCCTGGATCCGTTGCAGCCCAGGGTCACGTTGATCTCCTTGCCCTTCACGAGACCGCCGACGGCGTCACCGCACAGGGACTGGATGCCCGAGAAGTCCGCCTCCACCCTACCGCCGGTCGGGAACAGGTAGGCCTGCACTATGTGCAGGGCCTGCTTGGGCGTGCACACGATCAGGACGGCATCGGGTGGTATCACCATATCGGAGGCAGCCGCGTAACCCACCGCCTCGAACACCTTCTCGCCGTCCCCAGCCTTCGGAACGAGGTCGACGGTACCCTTGGAGCCGCTCGGGGTCATGTGCTGGCCCAGCTGCTTGTGGTAGAAGGCACCCGTCTTCACGGGCTCCGGGATGCTGGCCACGCCTATCGCGGCGGCTCCTCCCCCGCAGAGCTGCTCCGCGGCGGTGGCGTACACCTTGTCGATCTCCCCGCGGGCTACCTTCATCACGAACTCGCAGTGCCTGAGCTTCTCGTCGGCCTTCTCGTAGTCGTCCGGGACGTCGTCCTCCTCGAGGAAGAGGTTCACGGCCACGGGTTCGAGCTCGAGGTCGAGGGTCTCCTTGATCGTTTCCACCTTCTCTTTCATCTCGTCCAGCATCTCTTCGGCCACGGTCCATCTCCCCTTTCCAAAATTTTAACGATGGGGCGGGAGATCGATAGTTCGGATCCACCGGGTCTTCGGTACTCACGCCCATAAAAGGGTTCCCATAGGATCGGGGTGTTGAGAGTTGAGGGATCTCAGACCCATAACCGTGGAATTGAAACACGGGGTGGCGGAACTCACACCGGAGAAGGTGCTCTCGTGTACCTTCGGGATATCGGAGGAGGCGGCGCGCGCGTACATCCTGATGCTGAAACGGGAGGAGGAGGCGCCCTTCACCGTGGAAGAGGTCGGCGAGTTGATGAACAGGAGCAGGAGCGTGGCCCAAAGGGCCCTTCAAGCGCTCATGGAGGTCGGTCTCGTTAAGAGGGAGCCCAGGATACTACCGCGCGGGGGGAGGAGGTACCTCTACACGCCGGTGTCGTGGGAGGTGGCGCGGAAATTAGGTAAAGACAACGTCAGACGCATCTGCGAGACCATAGAGAGGTGGTTCGACGAGTTCGAACTCGAGGAGGCGGAAGGGGGAGAGAAGGATGTCGGAGAGGCGCCCGTTCAAGGCTGAGAAGGTCGTCACCAGGGACGGCGAGGTGCTGCTGAGGTGTCCGAGGTGCGGGGCCCTGTTCAGGGATCAGAAGTCGTACTCCAGACACGTGAACAAGTCGCACCTGCAGAAGAGGAACAGACCCAAGAGGATACTCAAGAAGATGAAGGAGAGGGGCGACCCGCTGCTCGAAGGGAGGGCCAGGTGAAGGCCCTCCCCCCATGGGGAGCGGGCTGAGCGCGGAGGTCGGGCCGGCCCCCGGGCCGGTCCGGCCGGTGACGACAGAACCCGGATCCGACGGCCGTCGGGGCCGCGCTCCCTCCGCCCCCGAAACGGGGTCGGGGATGAAGACCAGACTGAGCGCCGAGACCCCCCGTGACGATAGAACCCGGGCCGGACCCGAGCCTCAGGGATCCACGTCCCTAAGCCTCCCCTCCTTCCACAACTCGATGACCCTCTCCACGATCTCCCTCGTGCTCGACAGCGGGCACTCGGAGTAGTACTCCTTCACCCTCACCACCTCCACGCTCACGCCCGCCCTCTCCGCGAGCTCCAACACCTCCTCCTCGGTGATCTCCTGATCGGGCCCGAGGGCCACCACGTCGGGTCTCACCCTGCGTAGAGTCTCCGCGAAATCCTCGGGATGCCCCAGGATCGCCTCGTCGACGGGTTTAAGCGCCCTGACCATCTCGACCCTCTGTTCCTCCGGGACGATCGGGGTCCTCTTCGTCCTCTCCACGGTCTCGTCCCTCGCTACCACGACGACGAGTTCCCCATCCTCACCCGCCAGTTCCTTGGCCGCCTCCAAGAACCTAACGTGACCCGGGTGCAGCAGGTCGAAAACACCACCGACCAAGACCCTCTTACCCAACTCCCTACCCCCGGTGCGACCGCGTTCGAACCGACGACAGTTTGATATCCGCGCACAACCGATCCCTCGAGTCGGAGGGGAGGACACGCCTTGGCGAGGGTCTTCGTGTTCCCTCCGAACAGCCTGATTCTACACGACCTGGTGGAGAGATTCGGGCACGAACCCCTGTCGCTCCCCAAGGAGGTGGGCAAGAAGGTCAGGGACCCCGAGATCGACTCACCCCCGATGAACGTGACCCCCGAGGACGTGAAGAAGGGCCTCAAGTACGCGGCCGTGGAGGTCCCCTCCGGCGTCAGGGGACGACTCTCCCTCATCGGCCCCTTGGTCGAGAAGGCGGACGCCGCGATAATAGTGGAAGAGGTCCAGGACCTAGCCTTCGGATGCATGGGCTGCGACAGGACGAACAAGTTCGTCACCTACCTGGTCAGGCAGAGGAACATCCCCGTCCTCGAACTGAAGTACCCGGAGGACGAGGAGGAAGCCAAGGAGTTCGTTAGGGAGATCAAGGACTTCCTGGAATCCCTCGAGGGGTGATCGGCTTGGCCGTACGCATCGCGCAACTGTCCTGTGGCACCGAGTACAGCGGCGTCCAGGACGAGATCAACAAGGCCGCCGAGAGGGTCGGCGGAGAGATCGTCTTCCCCGAGATCGACGTCGAGTTGATAGAGGAAGCGTGCGACGAGATAGGGTACCACCCGAGGAGCGCCAACCTCCGCGTCCTACTGGCCAGGGCCTACGCCCTCGCGAACGGGTACGCCGACGCGGACGCGGCCTTCATCCTCACGTGCTTCAGGTGCGCCGAGGGTGCACTGGTGAGGAACGAGGCCAGGAGGTACCTCCAGCAGAACACGGACATACCCGTCGTCACCTACTCCTTCACCGAAGACCTGGACGCGGGCGAGCTCCTCACCAGGATGGAGGCCCTGGTCACCATCGTGGAGAGGAGGGGACTGCTCGCCAGGAAGAAGCAGGAGGGACTCACCCTCGGCATAGACTCCGGATCCACCACGACCAAAGCCGTCGTCATGGAAGACGACGAGGTCATCGGAACCGGTTGGGTGAGAACCACCAAGGTGATCGAGTCCGCCGAGAAGGCCGTGAACGAGGCGCTCGAGGAAGCCGGTTACTCCCTGGACGACATACAGGCGATAGGGGTCACCGGTTACGGGAGGTTCACCCTCGGCGAGCACTTCGACGCGGACCTGGTTCAGGAGGAACTCACCGTGAACTCGAAAGGCACCGTCTACCTGGGTGACAAGCAGGAGGGAGGCGCCACCGTCATAGACGTCGGAGGTATGGACAACAAGGCCATCACCGTGTGGGACGGTATCCCGGACAACTTCACCATGGGAGGCATCTGCGCGGGCGCCTCCGGTAGGTTCCTGGAGGTCGCCGCCGACAGGATAGGCGTCGACATAGAGGAGTTCGGTAAGATAGCCCTCGAGGGAGACCCCGAGAAGGTCAGACTCGACAGCTACTGCATAGTCTTCGGTATCCAAGACCTCGTGACGGCTCTGGCCGAGGGAGCCGACCCGAAGGACGTGGCCGCCGCGGCCTGTTACAGCGTCGCCGAACAGGTTTACGAACAACAGCTCCAGGAGATAGACATCAGGGAACCCGTGTTCTTCGTCGGAGGATCATCCCTCATAGACGGCATGGTCAAGGCGCTCCAGGACGTGATCGGTGTCGAGGTCAAGGTACCCCCCTACTCCCAGTTCATAGGGGCCGTGGGCGCCGCGTTACTCGCCTCCAACTTCATCTGAGCGGTGATGTCCCTTGTACGAACACAAGGGCAAGAAGATCCTGATAAGGGCCTCCGAGGAGGAAGCCGCCCGCCTCTACTACGACATCGCCAGACACGCCACCACCGACCTCGGCCTCGCCAAAACCATCACAGCCGCCGTCTTCCACGTCGACGCCGAAACACCGCTCTACGCCGCCGCCGTGCGCACCCGGCCCACCGTCAAACCCGTCCGACTGGCCGACGTAGCCCTCGTCGAGGAGCCCGAGGAAGAGGAACCCGAGGAAGTCAAGATCACCATAATCGACGAGACCTACTCACCCGAGGTTATAGCCACCCTGAACAGGGTCTTCGGGAACCTCGCCAGACAGACCGACAGGGACACGATAATCGTACACCTCCCGGAAGGCCTCGACCCCGCCGACCTCAAGGACATCATCGTCCACGACCCCAGGGAGAGGCTCGCCCAACGCGTCTACGACCTGATAGAGAGGGTCAGACCGGAAGGCTTCCGCGTCGCCCGCTACGCGAGGGTCGGACGCGACTTCCTCTACGCCTCCACGGAGGAGGTCTTCCAGGACCACTGGCTCGACCTCCTCTTCGAACTCCGGGGTGACCTCGATGAGATCGAATTCTAACCCCCACGGACGCTATCCACCCAGTCCCGATGAACACCCCTGCTACACCGGGCAGCACGGTAAATTCGTCAAGATGCACCTCCCCGTGGGAGGTAAGTGCAACATCCACTGCAAGTTCTGCGAATCCGGGCTCGAACACGAGGGCCTCCGCGCCGACTACCCCGGCCGAACCCTGAAGGTAGTAACCCCCGAGGACGCCTCCAAGATCATCGACCGAGTGAAGGAGGAATGCGGTCGGATAGACGTGGTAGGCATAGCCGGGCCCGGCGATCCCCTCGCCAACTGGGAGGAGGTCAAGGCGGTCTTCGACGTCGTCGCCGAAGAAGCCCCGGAAGCGAAGCGCTGCATGTCCACCAACGGCGTCTGGCTCCCCGAGATGCTGGACGACGTCCTGGAGGTCGTCCACTCCATCACGGTCACCGTCAACGCCCTCGACCCGGAGGTCGCGGCCCTCATCTACGACAGGGCCTTGACCCGGGACGGGGAGATCCTGGAAGACGAGGACGCCGCCCGCTGGATAACGGAGAAGCACGAGGAATGCTTCGACGTCCTGTCCGACGTGAAGTACGTCCTGAAGAAGGTCAACTTCGTGCTCGTACCCGAGGTCAACGAGGACGAGGTCGAGAAGGTGGCCAAACGGGCCGCGGAATCCAACTTCCACGCGATGAACGTCATCCCGCTCATCCCAGGGGGCGACATGAAGGACCACCGACCACCCACGTGCGACGAGATAGCCGAGGCCAGGGACAGGGCCGAGAAGTACATCCCCGTCATGCGGAGATGCATGCAGTGCCGGGCCGATGTAATCCACTGTCACGGGCACCCGAGGCTGATATGGGAGCTCCTCGAGGAGGGGGAGTGATCCCCCGTTGTTCGAGACCGTGATCTACGAGGGCGGCGTCTACAAGGCCGACGAGATGCGCGATCTCGTCGAGGATCTCGGCGGCTTCGTGTTGTCCGAGCACAAGATGCAGCTCGAGATACACATGGTCATGGCGGTGCCCGTGGAGGACCTCGACGTCGTCGAACAGAAGGCCGAGGAGCTGCTGGGAGAGATCAAAAGGATGCCGCTGGCCGGTACCGAGATAGCCGTCGTGGGTATGAGCCTGGCCAGGCACCACATGCCCCACCCCGTCTGCGACATAGCCGAGTACCTCAGGAGGCACGGCGCCAAGTCCAACGTCATCGGGCTCGCCCGGGGGTACGGTAGGGAGGTCGCCCAGCTCAGCGCCAGGGAGAAGAGACTCCTCGAGGAGCACGACCTGATCGTGTTCGTGGTCGGGAACTTCCGCGACTGCATCGAGAATTACAAGCTCGATATCGTCAGGCAGATCGAGGAAAAGCCCGTGGTGGTCGTGGGAGGACCGGAGGAGATCGACGCCGACGATATCGTCTACGTGGGCGGGATAGGAAGGAAACCGTACCGTTTCAGGAAAGGGAAGGAGATAACGAAACTCGACGAGATAATCGACGTGGTCTCGGACCTGATAGAGGAGAGGAAGGCGAGGATGTCCGAGGACCCTCCCGTGGTACCCCCCTTCGTGCTCAAGGACGAGCTGAACAGGCGCCTCCACATCGAGGAGAGGGTCACGTCCCCGATGCCCATAACCCTCCAGCTCGACGGCGTCAGGATAAAGGTCCCGTACGACGAGTGGGCCGACGATATAGCCGAGACCGAGGTCTTCGAGTGGAAGGTCAAGGAGATCGCCGACGTGATCCCCTCCCACATGGACGACCACACGCTGGTCAAGCTCAAGCCGAAGAGCCTCGTCGAGGGATGAAAGCCCGGGAGCGACAGGGATGTACGCGGAAGCCGTCGCCGCCACGGCGGCAGCGTTCGCCTTCGCCTCCACCCACCCCGTCCTTCCCCTTTACGTGGTGTCCACCGGGCACCCCAGGACGCTGATAGCGACCATGAACATGACCCACAACGTGACGCAGGTCCTGGCGAGACCCTTCTTCGGCCACCTAGCCGACAGGTACGACCCCAGGGTGTTCGTCGCCGCTGGTCTAGCCGCGTACGGCTTGTCCACGGTCCTCTGCTACATCCCTCATACCCTCACCTTCGTCGGGAGCAGGATCCTGTTGGGTCTCGGGATGGGCCTCCTCTGGCCCCCTCTCCTGGCGTCCGTCGCGGCCAA